>JAEWVL010000419.1 GCA_023396665.1 Spirochaetota bacterium | reverse complement strand
CTTATACCCCTCATCGTATTGGCTGTCGTACAGGGTGTGACTGAATTTCTTCCAATTTCTTCTTCCGGTCATCTTGTTCTTTTTGAACACTTCCCCCCGATAAGCCGGAGCCTGACCTCACCCGAAGGTGAAAGCATGATGTTTTTCAATATTATGCTGCATGTCGCATCGCTCATTGCGATACTTCTGTTTTACTCAAGAGATATTTTTCGTCTGGTGAGCGGCTTTTTCAGGTCTGTCTTGCATAAGAAGTATGGTTCAGAAGAGGTGTTGATCGTCAGAAATCTCGCTGTTGCAACCCTGCCGGCTTTTGTGATAGGCTTTTTTCTGTATCATCACCTTGAAAATTTGCTGTTCGAACCGCTTTGGGCCTGTTCTTTTCTCATTATCAACGGGTTCATCCTGATTGCGACTAAGAGAATTCAGCAAAGAAACCGACAAATAAGTGAGATATCTTTATTGGGTTCGCTGTTTACCGGACTGTGTCAGGCTTTCGCAATATTGCCGGGAATTTCTCGCTCAGGATCGACAATTGCGGGTGGTCTTTTGAGCGGCTTGCGTCCTACTGAGGCCGTGCGGTTTTCTTTTTATATGGCCATACCGGTCGTAGCCGGTGCCGGACTTGCTGAAGGAATGAATATCGCAAATGGTAACATACATGTGTCTATTGCGTTTCCGCTGGTGATAGCGATGATTGTATGCGTTGTTGTGGCATTGTTCAGTATGCGCCTTCTGGTTGTGGTTGCGAGAAAGTTACGTCTCGATCTTTTCGGATATTATACGATTGCTGCCGGTATCGCGGGGGTGTTTTATTTCTCTCTCGCGTAAGGTTTGCGGGAGAAAGATATAGTGAACAGGCGAATCAAATTTTATGCGGGATTTGTGCTATGGTTTATGGCGGCATATCTGTTCGTAAGCCTGTTTTCGTACACCCCCGATGATATAGTTTCGGTCGCGGCGAATACGGCGGTGGCTAACTGGGGTGGCCCTTTCGGAGCCTGGATTGCCGATATACTTCGCCATACATTCGGTTTTGCGTCATTTTTACTGGTTCTCTGTTTTGTTTACACGGCATTGCTTTTTCAGGGAAGATGCAGCAATTATCTGCTGACACAACTGTTCTTTTCTCATTTCATCCTTCTTTTCAGTACATCCACGCTGTGTTCGCTCATTTTTCGTGATTTTCAGGAAGAAGCGGGGGGATTTGTCGGGTTTTATTTTTCCGAATACAGCGTCCGTTTTTTGTCTTTTGTTCCCTCCGTGGTTGTTACGATAATCATTAATGTATTATGTCTCGTTTTCTCGGGTTTAGGGCATCTTTTCCCCCTTCTGGTGATTCAAAAGGTAAAGACCGTGTCTGAAGAAGATGCGTTTGAAGAAGCTGTTTCGGAGACAGTTCGATCTGTAGAAAAAGAAGAGGCTTCAGTTACGGAGGAAGAACCAATGGTTTCTCTTTTTAAGGGAATGGTGACAAAGCAAAAATATGAGGAGGAAACCCTTCCGATTGTAAAAATAGAAAAACCCGAAGCAAACAGGAAAATGCCCTGGATAACCAAGACAAGGGTGCCTCTTTCACGTCGGGAGAAGATGCCGCGAAACGGGCATCCCCCACTTAATCAGATAAAACCGATAGATCCTTTTCCGGCCAGTGTAGACGACTTTGCCGTGCCCCAATACCGGGATCATGGCGATGAGAAAATATTGATGAAGGATATCTTCGCCAGAGAAAAGGCAAAAGTTGCCGAACCGTTTTCACAGCAGCCGGAACAATCCATCTTTGAGGGCATTTCGATTGATAAACGGCATTTGCCTGTAGAGGAGAGAAGTGAAGAAGCGTATGCCGATGATCAATATGTGATCGAATGCGCCATCCCAGTTGAAAGACAGGATCTGCGTCCGATAGAGACGAAGGCCCGAATAACTATGATAGAGGAAACTTCAGCTCAGCCTCGTGCAATGCAAATACAGGCGGAACCCGAGACTGCACTCGATCAGATGTCAGTGCCACAGGCGCAGGGAAGAGCCGGATTTGCCCAAAGTGAAGCGTTTGCCGCACATGAGAATACACTTGCGACGCAGGTTCTTGATATCGGTGAGGATGATTGTGAAGACGAAGAAGACGATGATGATTATGAACAGGAAATTGTACTGGGTGATGACGATCACAGAATAATCTTCGGCGCATACAAAATAGCAAATTATACGATACCGACCTACAATTTCAAAATAAGTGACGGATCTGACGAAAATTCGTGGATGGACGAGATAGACAGAAACTCGAAACTTCTCATTCAGACCTTACGGGATTTCGGCATCGATGCAAAGGTCGTCGATGTCAACAGAGGTCCCGTTATTACCCTCTACGAGATTCAAATTGCGGCCGGTATTAAGGTAAATAAAATCTCCGCACTTTCTGACGATATTGCAATGGCGCTTGCCGCTTCGCGGGTGAGGGTCGTCGCCCCGATCCCGGGGAAAAGCGCGATAGGTGTTGAAATACCGAACCGGCTTCGCGATATGGTCACCCTCGGTGATATTCTTATGACCGAAGAATACCGCTCATGCAGAATGGAATTAAAAGTCGCACTGGGAAAGGATATTCTCGGAAAACCAATCATGCTGGATTTGAAGCGTCAGCCGCATCTGCTTATAGCCGGAGCAACCGGTGCCGGAAAGTCGGTATGTGTAAACGCACTTATTTCATCACTGGTGGTCAACTACGATCCCAATTTTGTCCGCTTCATCATGATAGACCCGAAAATGGTCGAATTGCAATTGTACAACGGGCTGCCGCACCAGCTTACAAACGTCATCACCGAACCCGAAATTGCGCCGAAGGCGCTGAAATGGGCCATATTTGAAATGGAACGACGCTATCGCCTGCTCTCAGAGCTTAACACAAGAGACATCGAACGCTACAACGCAAAGATTCGTGAATACGCGGGGCAGAGCAATCTGGAACTTCTTCCATACATCGTGATCATCGTCGATGAGCTTGCCGATCTGATGATGGTTGCGCCAAAAGAGATGGAAAACTACATAACGCGAATTGCGCAAAAAGCACGTGCCGTCGGAATACATCTTGTATTGGCCACGCAACGTCCGTCGGTCGATGTCATCACAGGAATAATCAAGGCCAACTTTCCAGCACGAATCGCCTTTCAGGTGGCACAGAAGACCGACTCGAGAACGATAATTGACAGAAATGGTGCAGAAAAACTGCTCGGAAAAGGGGATATGCTGTACCAGTCGCCGACAAGTTCCTTTCCGATACGTATTCAGGGAGCCTTTGTCTCGGAGGATGAGATCATGGTGCTCGTAAAAAATGCCGCGAAATACGGTGCACCGCATCATATCGATCTCGATGAACCTGAAAATAAAAGCGAAGCCGAATCGGAAGGTGTAGAGGATTCTGATGACCTTTTCAACGAAGCCTTGAAAATAGTGGAAGAGACGAAAAAGGCGTCGGCTTCGTATTTGCAAAGACGTCTGAGTATAGGCTATAACAGGGCTGCGCGGATAATTGAACGTATGGAAGAGCTCGGTTATATCGGTCCGCAGATCGGTTCAAAAGCCCGGGAAGTCTACGTATAAAGGCCTGTTTTCAGGAGCACTTTCTGTTTGACAAAGTCGTAAATGAGATATAGCAGGTGAAGAATAAACCTGAAAAGCGGAAGGTTCCGGGTTTACGGGGGTGCGAAGTTCAATCGCTTTTCCTCAAACAAGTAAGCTGCCGGGAGGGCGGCGGGAAAAACGGGTGTGCGATGAAAAAGATAATTTTTAGCAGAACAACGGCGCTGTTACTTTCAGTTATATTATTTACTTCTATCAGTGCGGCATTGGCGGTACCGGTCTCCGGTAAGGTTGTGCGAAGCAGCGGCAAGACATATATCGTTGAAGAAAAACTGGTCAGTGGAAAGCGAATCACCTATCTCATAAAAGGAAATACCTACGGTCTCAGCAAAAAAGCCGGTTACAGTGTGACCGTCCTGGGAGAAGTCAGGGATACGGGAAGCTCGAACAGAAAGGAATTGCGAATTAAAAAGGTTTTGCGCTCCACCAACGATTCCCTTCTTGAAGGTATGGGAAAAGGCAATAAAAAACCGAGACGTAAAGGGTCGCTTGTTGATGAAATGACAAAAGGCCGAAAAAGTCTGATCGATTAGACGGGCACGCTACAATTTGGCGGCCGGCCTTGCTACCATCCGGCCCACTCCAAAACTTTTGTGTAATCAAAACTCTTCATTCCGTCCGGAAAAAAAAGATCGGCCCTGCGAAATGCGGGGTCGTTTACTGTCTCCTCAAGATAGGGTATGGCGACACAGGACATTCCCGCTTCTTTAGCGGCAATCACTCCGTGTGGAGAATCTTCGAAGACAAGAATCCTCTCGGGTTCCAGTGCAAAGCGCTTTGCCGCTTGCAGAAAAATTTCCGGGGACGGCTTTCCCTTACTTGCATCCTCTGATCCCAGAAAAAAGACAAAGTCATTGTAAAGATTCAGATCGTGCAGCAGCGCCTCAAGAACCGTTCTGGCTGTGCCTGAAGCAATCGCGTATGGAATATTGTTTCGGGATAAGGCGCTCAACAGGGGTTTCATCTGCGGAAATATTTTTGTGTTTCCCAGGGCGATATCGAGATAGTAGCGGTTTTTCTTGTCTCTGATTATCTCTTCGCTTTCGGCAATAGTGTAACGGCTCGAAAGGGTTTCAACCATATGATGCAGGCTTTTTCCGATAAATTCCCTCTTCATCTTCTCGGTAAGGTCAATTCCGTATTCCGAAAACAACAGTCTGTCGGCTCGGAACCAGTTCGGTTCAGAATCGACGAGTGTAGCATCGAAATCAAAAACGACAGCACTGTGCTCAATAGTGGAAGTGTTTTGAATAATCATATCGTCCATAGCCAAGATAAATTCGGATTTTGCAATAAAACGTACGGTGATAGCGGCAGCATAGCGGCGGGGGGGATAGTGTCAAGAACAGCTTTGTTATTCAGCTGCCGCAAGGGAAAGAGACTGAAAAAATCATTATTCCAACAAAAAGAAATGGCCGATATTGTAAGAGATGAACTAGCGCCGGTAATCATATTACAGTTTTATAATGCATAAACTGTCATGCGCGATGATTGAAGGATACTACTATGCAGAATATGGATTTCTACACAGGTCAACCGGGTATACAGGCATCCCATCCGCAGTATGTAGCGAAAGACCCTGAGTATTTTGCGAGAATGGCTGTGCATCATAACAAGGACAAGGAAAAAACCCAAAACAGAGCGGCACGCACGCTTTCGATCGTATTGGGATTATGCATATTGTCATTTACCTCGGGACTCATCGTGGGGATACGGTTTACAGGAAATCGCGATGGTGAGATTGTTGACGAACAAACACGTGAAGCAGTGAGCAGTCTTGGTGCGAACCTTGAAACAAAGGTGAATACCATGATTCAAAGTGCCGATTCACCGGCGATAACAGATGCAACGCGGAATGAAGGGCAAAATAACCAGGAAGAAGCAGGTGCTTTGGCGCAAAGCCCCGGCGACTCAACGGCCGGCATCGTCGAGGAAAAACCGAAAGAGCCGGTAACGCGCACCTTCCCGAAAGAAGAGTATCCCTGGGTAATAAAAGTGGGTGAGCTTTTCTCGGCGGATCAGGCAAAGAATGTTGCGGATTATCTCAGTTCACGGGGACACACCGTAATTCTGACGAGAGCGGAAACACTTTACAGAGTATATCTCGGACCATATAAAAGCGAGGCCGTGGCGCAGGGTAATATTTCCCGAATCAATAATTATACAGATAACACTTATTTTAATTCAATTTCGGTTGTAAAACGCTGATGTCTTTTTAATGGTGCCATGAATGCAGCAATAAGGATTTTTCTTGATTGTCGTCACAATGCTGATACAATTAAGAGAGTGCTTTTCCGTTGCTGCACAGACTTTCGTTGTGGTACCGTATTTTGATATCGGGGGGAAAATGGCAAAACTGGACAAAAGAGAGACCGAACGGGTTAAGCTGACTCACTTCTTTGTTCAATACAAGATGGCCGGGGCAACCGAAGCGGATGCACCGGTTTTTACCGTGGAAGTTCTTAATATCAGCGCTCGGGGGATCTGCTTTCTCAGAAACTCAGTGCTATATAAGAACGATGAGATTCTCATACTTTTCCCCTTTAAAACAAGAAAATTAACGATTCATGCCAAAGTTATACGAGTTGAAGGCAAAGAGGTTGCGGCTCATTTCAGCGACAAGGAAGACAAGATTGACCTGATGACCGGTATTTTCAACAAGGAATACAAGGTGATAATGGACGAAAACAGGATGTCTCTTCATCGCCAGCAATCTCTTTTCGGAGATAAGGATCATTAAGGACGGCAGACCTGTCGGTCAATTTGCCGTCACTATCATAATTAGTACTTGCCTTTTCGGCGCCCTTTTTTATAGCTTTCCAGATACGACTGGACATTGGGTTTTCAGGCGGTTTCAATGCGGCGTGATACTATACCGGGTCTTTTCAGGCACGGTATCCTTTTTCGATGATGCGCATTTCCAGAACCGGTAACAGAGAACTTGCGGCAAATGTCCTCAGAGGCTCTCGGCGAAGCTGTGATGCATTATTTATGCAGATGATTGTGACACAATGAGCCCGGATTTATTTTTGAATAGGAATGGAACCAGATGAACCGCACAGAAAAAAAAATCTCCAAAATTCTGTCTTCGGCCATGACAGATGATCTGACCCTTTACGGGGATCTACTGAAGAAGATGAAAAAGACCCTTGGGCTTCCCTTTTTCGGTACGAAAAAAATCGCAGCCGCCCTATTGAAAGAACTGCTCGGCGATATCGACGGATTTGAGTACAATCAGGGTGTTTTCAAGGGCAATGATTCCGGCAAGATTGTTTTTGAGGATGTAAAAGACGGGAAAGTCAGACTTTTTATCAATATCGGAAAGAGTCATCGTGTGTCTCCGGGCGATATAATCAGGGAGATTGTCAAACATTCCGGTGTTGACGGTAAGATTATTGGGAAGATTGATATTCATCAGAATTACTCTTTTCTTGAAATGCCCGAACAGTATGCGGAAATAGTGATCGTTTCCTTCGAAAACGTTCGATATCGCGGAGTTAATGTCGTTATCGAACCGGCAAAAAGAAAAAAAGCAAACTGATTATGGCACTGTTCCATTGTCCGTTTTGCGATAAAGAAATCCCCGAGACCCGGGGATTTTGTTTTTGCAAAAAATGCGCGCTTGTTTTCAACACCCGCTGGCAGACAGACACATATGGCGATGCCTACTTTACCGATGTTTACCGACAACAGTACGGAAAAAGCTATGAAGAGGATTTTGACGCCATTTACGCGCAATCGATGAAACGCCTTTCCAGAATTGCCGCTTATGTGAACCGGTTTTCAGTTGAAAAAAAAATTCTCGATCTCGGTTGCGCCTATGGCTTCTTTCTGAAGGCCGCTCAGGATAACGGTTTCAGCCCGCATGGTATTGAGCTGTCCGCCCATGCCGTCGCTTATGCGAATAAGAACTTTGATTTTCCCGTCGAGAATAGTTCTCTTGAAGATTGCAAAGATAACAAATATCCGGTTCTGACTTTCTGGTATGTCCTTGAACATTTTCGGGAAATACGTGAAAGTTTTGACAAGGTATGTTCAATGGTCGAAGAGGGGGGAGTGATCGCTTTTTCCGTTCCATCCTGGTTTGGCCCTTCATATCTTTTTCACAGACGCAAATGGGAGAAAGAACATCCGAAGGATCACCGTGCGGATTTTTCACCGAAAGCGATACGACAACTGCTCCGGAAAAAAGGTTTTGGCGCTATCAGTATCGTGCCGGCCTCCTTTCACCCTGAACGCTTGATATCCAGGAGTATGTTTATGTATCCCCTTTTCGCTTTCCTGTACAGACTATTCTCGTATGTGACAGGCTTTGGAGATACGATAGAAGTGTATGCCTGTAAGCGAAAATGATATGTAAGAGAGAATGTATACATAATACCGTTAAAACGGGGATACTGTATGCATATAGCGAAAATGCTGGAAACAAAGTTCAGGCCGACCGGGCTATGTTTTTATTTCGTGAAATCAGTTTTTGCGGTCAGTACATAAATTTGAAAAAAGTATTTGCAATATAAAACCGTTCAGAAACAGACTGGTTTGTGAAGAAAAAAAGGAGCCCGGCGTTCACCGGGCCATATATGTGAAAGGGGTATTGGGTAACAAGGATCAATTAAGCTCCAAGTTGGTTGTCATATAGTTACAGGGGGCGCATTTATCAAATATAAATAAAATATTTGCGAAAAAAGTGCCAACCGACTGTTCGGTTCAGATTGATCTTTTCAACACTGCTCTTTCGGGCAGTGTTTTTTTATTGACAGTAGCTTTGTCCGAACAAGAGTATCCAAAGTGAGTCATGGAAGAGAATACCTTGTTTTATTTGGTTGAATCTTGTCGTCGTGATGTTCTCGCTATTGTGATTGGGTCACAGATGTTTTAATAAGTGTAACCCCTCAGTCAAAGCAGAGGTGGTGTGCTTCTTACCACAAGAAGCAAAGTGACAGGCTTGTGTCACTGTAAGAAACCGAGAGGTTTCGGCTGCACCCGCAGCTATCCCGGGGAAACCCGTTTAAATCGGTTCAGTTGTGCCGGTTGCAACAGTTCGCAGTTGATAATAGCGCGGGAAAATGTTGTTCGCTTGTACCTGTATATATCGGGTACTGTCTGTTTGCGTGCTCTTCGCATGCTCCTGTACGTTGCTTAATCCTTTTTTTACGGGTTCGAGTGTCGGCAGGTTTTCTGTTTGTATAAAATCCTTCGGGGTTAATTTAATAATATTGGGGGAACTTCATTGGCTGTTATAACAATGAAAGAGCTGTTAGAGTCGGGTGTGCACTTCGGGCATCAGACCAGGCGCTGGAATCCAAAAATGGACCAGTTCATTTTTACTGCACGAAACGGTATTCACATTATTGACC
>JAEWVL010000300.1 GCA_023396665.1 Spirochaetota bacterium | reverse complement strand
GCCTTAACCCGCTGCAGAAAAAAATTGAATCTATCGAAGCAGAACTTACCGCGGTGGAACAGGAAAGGATATGCATTGAAAAACAGATGCTCGATTATGCCCAAAACGGCGATGGCTCCAAAATGAGTGAACTCTCGGTCAAATTGCATGAAGTTAAGCAAGACAGCGAGCGACTTTTCGGGGAGCTCGATGAGAAGACTGCCGAATTTGAAAAACTCGACAGTGATTTTCAAAAACGTCTTGCGGATCTTGAAGAATAATGATATGTTTGCTACTGTTAATAATAAGGGAAGCTCGAAAAAATAACCAGGGATGTTCCCTTCAAGCTTCCCTATTATTATATTTGTACAATAAATACATAATTTCTTCATAAATTCTTAACAGTGAAGAACAAATAGTATTAATCGGATTGAGTAGTGTTTCGTTTTCCATTTGAATGATATGAACTTCGGCATTAACGGGTCGATTAGTGAGTTGTCCGACATGTTTTGCGATAAATATGTTCAGTATTTGCAGGCGTTTGTGTAAAATAACGCGGATCAGAGGTGACATGAAAAAACTGAAAATGAAAAGAGGATCGGTACTTGCCGACATGCTGCTTGAGCGCTTCTTTTTGCTCATAGCGACAAGCTGTGTTATCGTTCTTTTGATGATAATGGTCTTTCTGTTCAGAGAAGGTTTACCGGTATTAAAATCCGTTTCAGTAATTGATTTTATTTTCGGGAGATCATGGTATCCAACCCACGAACCCGCGGAATTCGGCATTCTTTCGCTCATCGTCGCATCTCTGACAACAACACTGCTTGCTTCAATAATTGCAATACCGCTTTCACTTGCGGTAGCTGTCTATACCGCCGAAATCGCCAATCCTGTTGTGAAAGAAATATTCAAACCTGGTATAGAAATTATTGCTTCCATCCCCTCTGTTATTCTCGGTTTTTTCGGCCTTGTGGTCATCGCTCCTTTTTTTCAAAACGTATTGCACATCAAAATCGGGGTCAATATGCTGAACGCCTCGATCATGCTGGCTTTCATGGCCATCCCGACTATTGCCAGCATTTCCGAAGATGCTATTTCTTCTGTTCCGAAATCTCTGAAAGAAGCCTCCTACGCGCTTGGAGCCAACCGCTGGCAGACTATCTTTCATATCACCCTGCCCGCCGCGCTCTCCGGTATTTCGACAGCCGTCATACTCGGAATTTCAAGGGTGATGGGTGAAACAATGGTTGTTCTCATGGTTGCGGGAGGATCGACGGTTTTCCCGAAATCAATTTTCTCACCGGTTCGCCCACTTACGGGAAATATTGCGGCCGAGATGGCAGAGACTGCTGTCGGCTCACCGCACTACCACGCTCTTTTTGCGATCGGCATTATATTGTTCATTCTGACATTTTTTTTCAATCTGCTGGCTGATTATCTCAGCAATAAATACCGATTCAAATAAATCTGAGGTATTGCCATGAAGCTTTCATTACGCGCAAAAAAAGCGACAATCATACAGTTCATCATGATGACTCTCATAAAACTTCTCGCTTACTCGGTAGTAATTTTCCTGCTCGTTGTGCTCGGTTATATCTTTGTGAAGGGTATCAGGGCGATAACGCCCGAATTCATCTTTAGCAGACCTAAAAAAGAAATGACAGAGGGGGGGATATGGCCTGCAATAGTCGGTACCTTCTACCTCATGTTGGGCTCTGCGATTATCTCGATTCCTCTCGGCATTATTACCGCCGTCTATCTGAATGAATATGCGAAGAGCCGCCGGCTTGTTCGAATTATCAGAACCGGAATAAACAATCTGGCCGGTGTACCTTCGGTCGTCTTTGGTCTTTTCGGACTTGCGATCATCAGTGCCATTTTTATACCTTTTTTCGGTTTCGGCTCTTCCATTCTGGCGGGTTCTCTAACGTTGGGATTGTTAAATCTGCCGGTGATCATCCGTTCGACCGAAGAGGCCTTGAAAAGTGTGCCCTTCAGTTACAGGGAGGCTTCACTTGCTCTCGGTGCAACAAGATGGCAGACGATTTACAAAATTGTCATACCAAACGCTTTACCGGGCATTCTTACAGGTGTTATGCTTTCAATGGGAAGGGCGGCAGGAGAAACCGCCCCGATCATGTTTACCGCAGCCGCTTTTTATACACGGCGTTTACCTGATTCGATTCTAAGTGAAGTAATGGCTCTGCCCTATCACATCTACGTCATGGCAACAGCGGGCATACACATTCAGCAGACACGTCATCTTCAGTACGGTACGGCAATAGTGCTGATCACACTTGTTTTACTGCTGAACTTCGGCGGAATGGTAATTCGCTATCGTTTTAAGAAAGGGCAGAAAAGAGGTCTCTAATCTCTTTTCTGTTTTATGGTTACCACTGATAATCAGCTTTTTCCATTTAATAACAATTATAAAAGCTGATATTACCTGAGTTTGTAAGCACAAAGGAAGATTCTTAGTTTATTTTTCGAGGTTCCCTCATATCTTTTGCTTCGTTCGGATCTGATTTCGGCGGTGCCTGATTGTCAATACGCTGCATGATGTTTCCACAACAGTAGGGAATCGGATCGTCTTTTTCAACCCTTGATGTCTTTTTGCAGGAGAGACATTCATAGGTGTAGAATATTTTGCTCATGGCATCCTCAGACATGTAAAGTGCGGAAAACCGATCAAATGTTGCCCACTGCAAGCGGTACTTCCTGTTTCTTCATTTTAACATCCTTTATCCATGATTGTCAACAATATCACTTCAATTTTAATCGGCGAGACATTTTATCGTTGATTTTTTTTTATTTCGCACTGCGATTTGTTATGTAGCATTAGCAGTTTGCAGCTTAACAGCAAACTGCTAAGCGGTACATGGATGTATCGCATGACAGCATAACAACACACGAAAGGATCTGATATGAAAAAGACGCTATTTTTAATGCAGCTTTGCTTGTGTACCCTGCTCTTTTCTGCAACGAAGCCAACAATAGACACAGATAGACAGACAGTTAAGCCAGAAGCTACAAAAGAAGAAAGCAGGAAGATCAGTCCCCCCATAGCAGATAAACGTGAGAATTCGGACAGCATAGAGTCAGTTCAAAATGAGAGTAAAAAAGACAAAGTTGCTTACGAAAAAAAAGAGAAAGAACACAAGAAAACCGATGATGCTGTCCTTATTGAAAAAATTGATGTAGATCAATTTCTTGTCGGCGATGAAAAACGGGATAAGGTTCTCCAGACCGCCTTCGATCTTATCGGAACCCCCTATCGATATGGCGGTTCAACTCCCGGAGGCTTCGACTGTTCGGGTTTTGTTCTTTATGTCTATAAACAACAGGGCATTACCCTTCCCCGCACATCCAATGGTCAGTTTCACTGTGGAAAGAGCCTTGCGGACGATGGTGCTAAACCTGGTGATCTGCTTTTTTTTACAACCCGGCGTGGAAAACCCATTTCACATGTTGCGATCTATCTGGGTAACGGTCTTTTTGTTCACGCGCCATCGAAAGGCAAACGGGTTAGCATTTCTTCATTGCAGTCGGATGATTACTGGAAATATCGCTTTTATGGTAGTTGCACGATACTTGAAAGCGATACACTTGCCTTTCTGTCAAAATAGAAACATATTCATTTTCAACTGAAGCTGTCATGTATGAGACGCAAAAAAGCCGGTATCGCGCAAAAGGCGAAAACCGGCTTTAAAAGAGCATGTGTTGTGTTTAATCAGTGTGCATATGCCGCGCGGCAATTGAGAAGCAGTTCTTCGGCCTTCTTGTACTCGCCATTAAAAATATACAACATGGAAAGTTTACTGTACTCGCGAAGAGTCGGTTTTGAATCGCTCTTCATCACCTTGTCTTCCATTTCGTTGATTTTCTCGGGTATGTTGCCAAGCTCTTTGAGCTTGTTTTCGACGGTAAGCGAATCGAGATAACTTTTAAACTCGTGATACTTCGGATTCGCCTTCAAGGCATCTTTCAGAAAGTTAATAGCCTTGTCATATTGACCGAGATGATAGTAGCAGAAGCCGTAGTATTTATTGACGAACTGTTTATCATCCGCGATTTTTTTAATGCGGTCAAGACAGTTTATGACATTTTCATACTGTTTCCAGCTGTAGTAAATATAGGCGAGCAGATAATTAGCCTTCAGGTGCTGACGGTCAAAATCGATGACTTTAAGAAAGTGAGTCGCCGCATCGTTGTACTGATTGGTGTTGAACTGGGCCATTCCCGTGTAAAAATGACCTTCCAGAAAGTTATCATCCTGCTGAATTGATTCTTTGAAAAACGACAAGGCCTTGTCAAAGGATCCTTTATTGTAATATTCAACACCAAGATTGAGCAAAACCCTGTTATTACGTGAGATTGACAGCGCCTCATTGTAACTGTCTATCGCCCGTCCTGAATCACCCAGACGGGAATAAATCTCGCCGATATTGTTGTAGGCTTCAATAAAACGCGGATATTTGAGAATGGCACGTCTATATTCATCCAAAGCATTGTTTAACTCACCTTTGCTGGTCAACATTAGTGCGTTATTGTAAATCTCAATAGCTTCTGAGGGAACAGCGGTATTCTTCATAATGGCAACCTCGTATCATGGTTCTGCAATAATCTCAGGCATTTTGCCCATACGCCGCTTTACACTAAGGGTTTCCGGGCGGATACTCCTGTTATAGTATCGGACAATATTGGAAATAGCATTATTGTCTACAGCGATTGGCCGCCGCTTAATACGGCTTTCCATCGCCCCTTCACTACGAAAACAGTACCGGACAGTCAATTGCGAGGAAAAATTGCTCAGACAAGGGGTATAATTTGGAATCAGGCCTCTGAGGGATAATCATCAAGAAATTCTATGGCTTTTTTCTCCAGTAGTGTACCAATTTTATCTCCGACCCTCACTCTCGAACCAATCGCTCCATGCAGTGGTTGAAACATATCCGATTGAAACATTAGAATTACAGTTGAACCAAGATTAAAAACGGCGATCTCATTACCCCTGATTATCTTCGGTGCGGCGATACCATGTACTTTTTCTGTTTTTTTTCTTTTGTCGGCATTTGTCTGCAGGGATGAGTAATTGAGCGTTATTTCCCCCTGACACATCGCGCCGACGAGACAAATAGACATCTTGCCCAAACCTGTATCGATAAGCGAGGCTACACGTTCATTTTTCGCATAAATACGACGTATTCCTTTCTTGATATAGTCCTTCAGCGGAAAAAGCGATCCGGGGACATAAAGAGTATGGGTTATTTTTCCGTCTGCGGGAGCATGTACGCGATGGTAGTCTCCGGTCGGAATTCTGATTGTTACGAAGTAGCCGTCAATAAAGGTATGATGAAAACTGGCCGGCAATATGTCAGAAAGGAGATAATCGTTCTCCTTAACCTGCATGACCCTTGTTCCGTTGATATGGCCGGCATCTTCAATGAAACCGTCAACAGGAGAAATGACCGCATCCTGATCCTCACAAAAATTATGAACGCCGGGAAGAAGATGTCGCGTGTAAAAACGGTTAAGCGTTGCAAAACGGTCATGCGGCACCTCTACTTCATCAAGGACAACATTATACTTTTTGATGAACCAGTTAATCAGATGTTTTGAAAAGCGGCGTCGGCACAAAAAGCCGGCCAGGCGGGAAAGCAGTATTTTCGGAACAAGCATAAAAAAGAATACATGAAACGGTTTGAACATCGTTTATCCCCTTTTCATCTGATGTCTATTTTTCATGTTAATTGTTGGCTTTGTCAAGATTAATCCGTAAAACAAAGGCTTAGGCTTAATATTATTACCGCCCGGAAGGGTTGTTTTACATACTGAACATGTTTTGCGGCAGTCTTAAAAAAGATTATTTACACAATTCCGCTGTTGTGTAAAATTGCACAATGAACATGAAAATAACGCTTTGGGGTGTGCGAGGCTCTCTTCCCTCACCCGTGTTGCCGCATCAATGTGCCTCCTATTCTCTGGATGGAACATCCGGATGTCCCATATTCGGGGGAAATACCACCTGTGTTACGGTGGAAACGGCGCAGGGATTGTGTGTTATTGATGCAGGAACAGGAATTCGCGAACTGGGTGACGCCATACACAAGGGCGGTTTCCCCCTTCAGTCAAAAGAAATCAATTTCTTGATTACCCATACACACTGGGATCATATTCAGGGATTGCCTTTTTTTAAACCGCTCTATTTTTCCGAATATTCGCTCATTTTTCATTCGCTCATGCACAACCTGAGCGAACGCCTTGCAAAACAGCAGGACCCGATGTTTTTTCCGAAGAGCCTGGACCAGACAGAAGCCGTGAAACGTTTCGTCACATTGAAAAAAGGCGAAACCATTGAACTGTGTGGAATGCAGATCGATGCCCTGCCCTTGCGTCATCCGGGCGGCAGTACCGCTTACCGCTTCAAATGCAATGGGCGCTGTTTCATCTTCGCAACTGATGTCGAGTTACGGGGGGATATTTTTGATAATGCCATGCCGGAATATGATTCTTTTTTTAACAATGCCGATGTACTTGTGCTCGACGCTCAATATACGCTTGACGAAGCTTTTATGAAATTCGATTGGGGGCATACAGCTTTTACCGTTGCCGTCAATTGCGGTGCCAGGTGGAAGGCGGAAAAGCTGGTTTTGACACACCACGAGCCATCGTATGATGATATGAAATTGCTGGGCATATATCACGAAGCCATTGAACACAGAAATTCCATGGGTCTTTCTATGCCTGAAATTCTAATGGCAAGTGAAGGAATGACCTTTGAACTTTAGTGATCTGTTTCGTGCAAAGCTGATCCTTGCCCCTATTGCCGGTTATACCGATTATCCTTTCAGAAAACTCTGCAGCTCTTTCGGTGCCGGAATGGTATATACCGAGCTTATCAGTGCCGAAGGTATCGTTTATAACAGCGATAAAACGAAGAAATTGATGCATATTTACGAGGATGAACACCCTGCATCGATTCAATTATTCGGGAAAAATGCCGAAAGCATGCGACAGGCCGTGCGCTATGCCAATGAACTGAAG
>JAEWVL010000264.1 GCA_023396665.1 Spirochaetota bacterium | reverse complement strand
GTCCTGCGCTGTCGAATCGTAGTGAATCCGTTTGCCCGAGCGGATGATAAGAATTCCTGTCATCAGAAGGATAACAATCAACAGTGCCGTAAGAAGAAGCACCAGAATAATCTGCGAAGTTTCGGGTACCTCCCCGAAAAGCGATGATTTGACCGTAAATTCCCGAATATCCCTGTCGCGAAGTGAATTGTAACGGAGGCGCACCTCGACAAGATGCGGCTTTCCGTCCCGCTTGATCATCGACTGGTAACGGATGCGATAGCTTGATTTGTAATTCCTGACTCGTGTCTCGTAAAAGGCGAGAGCCTTTTCCCCGGAGTCGAGATGTAAAAACGCTCCCCCGGAGAGTTTTGCGATTCGTTTGAGTTCCTGTGACGAAGCCGCTTCACCCGTTGCGACAATAAAGACCGGTATGGCTTTTTCTTTCGTATAGGCGAGAACGTCATCGTAGGTGACGCTGCTGCCGAAATCTTTGGACGAGGCAAGCAATACGACCACCCCCCGGGCCTGGCTTTGACGGGAGAGAAATTCCACGGCATCGAAGATCGAATCATAGAGCAGGTTTTTTGTTTTGGCTGCCTTGGTGTATTTGAGCGCATTGAGCAAGAGTTCTTTGGTAGAGGAGAAATTGGAGTCGACTTTGGAATTTTCTCCAAAGAGGGCGATTGCCGCCTTTTCATCCTCACCGAGAGCCTGTACGATGAGGGCGGCCACCGAGAGCAGTTTCTGTGTTTCGGCGCTGTCGCCCGTTTCGAGTGAAATGACGGCGTGCAGCTGGTTATCGGCCTCGATGTGGCGTTTCACCTGTACGTAGTTGACCCGGAAACCGTCTTCATAAACCAGTAGACTCGATTCATCCAGGCTGCCGGGATCGGTGCCGCTCGCATCACGTACGTGCACAAAAAGTTCAATAAACGGGAAAGCGCTTTCGGTATCGATTTTCTGAATTTCGACATAGGGACCGCCGAGAGTTGCCAGCGGCGTCATCAGTATCAGAAAAAAAAGAAAAAGAACCAAAACCCGTGTTCCGGAACAGAAGCGCTTTACGAACAGAATGTTGAATAAATTATTCATAGCATTTTTATTGTCGGCATAGTGGCTGAAAGTGGAAAATAATATTCGAAATCTACGGTAAATAATCCGTGTAAACCATCGTTCGAATGCTGCCCTTGCAAAACGGGTCGAAATGGCGGCGGATAAGCGTAAAACCGAAAAATGATCGCTAAGATCATTACGGATTGTCTTCTTCGCGGTTTCATGGTGCTAAAAAGAATTGAAATCTGAGACCCTTTTCGTGCATTGTCTTGATGCTTGTTTGAAAAATGGCTGCGGCCATGCCTGTAAGGTGTATTTTGTACGAGCAATCTTGAAAAGCGGACATCCAAATGGGAAATAAAGCAGAGTATAAAATTGTCAAACCCAAAGGGTTTCAGGAGACCCGGCTTCAGATCAAGGGCGCAGTCGACATTTTCCAGCCCCCCATGGAACGGGAAATCGAGTCGCTGATTGCCAAGATGAAAGCCAAAAAAGGTGAGGAACAGCACGAGCTGATAATTGACTGCTCGCAACTGAGCCTCAAAAACACAGACACGGCGAATCTGTTGATATATTTTCTCGAGGATTTCATCAACAACAAGCTTCGCCGGCACGGCTTGTTCTGTTCACATCTCGTGGCCGATCAGGGCTTGCAGAAGCTGCTTGTCGACAAAGGGATCGAACGGCTTATTGATCTGCGGATGGAACTTCCCTGACAAAAGCGGATTTCCTCCGCGATCCGGTATCCCCCCCGCAGTTTACATCGCCCTTTGCTTTATTCAGCTTTTTTTGCCTTCGGGCTGGTGAGTTTGAATGCAAGCGAGAGCAGGGCTGCATGCACGCCGTCGTTCTGCGCCGCCAGCAGACGATAGAGGGGGTTGACCGCAACAAAGTACGATGCCCGTACACGCTTTTTGGAAATAGCGTTCATAACAACCTTCGAAACCACTTCTGGCCCCGGTTCGTTCTCACGTGTCATATCGAGCAAACGTTTATAACGCGTATACAGCGAAGCATATGGTGATCTTCTGTTGTCCAGCCGCTGTGACGACCACTTTTTTGTCGTATTCATAAATGCGGTATTGATATTGCCTGGGCGGATAAGCACTACGTCAATGCCGAACTCTTTCACCTCGAGCCGCATCGCTTCGCTTATGCCTTCGACGGCGCATTTTGTTGAAGAGTAGGCACCGTTACAGGGCAACACGAGCCTGCCGGCGATGGAGCCGATGTTGATGATACGTCCCGATCCCGCTTTTCGCATGTGAGGAAGCACCGCGTTCGCCATGCGAACGATTCCCAGCACGTTCACATCGAACATGTCGCGAAATTGCGTATCGGAGATTTCCTCGATCGCTCCCCGAATGCCGTATCCCGCGTTATTGACAAGCACGTCGATACGTCCGAATTTCCCGATAACCTTGTCGACCGCATTCGAAATTGACTCTTTGTCGGTGACATCGATAGCAATCTTGAGTGCGGCGTCAAGCTGCCTGAGAGAGCTGAGTTTGCGGGCGCTTGCCGCGACAAGGCAGCCGGCCGCGCTGCAGTCTTCCGCGATCTTTCTTCCGATACCAGTCGAGCAGCCGGTTATCAAAATCACTTTGTTGTTCATAAAAAAAGCCCTGGAGAAAAGATTGTTTGCACGCAAAACCGGGATCATTGCGAGCCGTTATTTTCGGTTTCGCCACAGCCGCCGCCGGTGTCAAATGATAAATCAGAATTGCAGTTATTTGTCCGTCTTTCGCGCAATAATAAACAAAATCTCCGTTTTGCTTAATAATGAACAATTGTTTATTATTGATCTTGACAAAGCAGTAAAAATGGATTGTTATCCACTTGCAGCAAAATCACGAAAAGGGCAAAACATGCAGGTTCTCAAAAACGAGGTAAAAGGGGCCGTACTCGCTGCAGCAAAAAGGCTATTTCTTCGAGACGGCTACAATGGCGTATCGCTTCGTGCCATCGCCAAAGAAGGGGGGATAACGGTCGGCAACGTGTACCGCTATTTTGACGGTAAAGAGGAAATCTTCGCGACACTGGTGCAGCCTCTCATAGGTTTTTTTACCGCCGCTCTGACACACGAGCCTGAAGCGATCACTATGCCCGTCACCGCTTCATTTTTTGATGAATATAAAGAACTCTTCGAGCAGTTTGCGGGTACACTGTATGCTCACCGTGAAACTGTTGTTTTACTTTTTGAAAAAAGCGCCGGAAGCCGCTTCGAGAACGAATACGAACGTTTTCTCGGCCTTATCGCAAACCATTTTCGCGATCATCTGAGGGAGGTCGGGGTGCTTAGCTCCCGCTCGCCCTATGATCCCCTGTGCGAAATTCTGGCACATACCTTTTTACAGGGCATGATGCGTATTATGCGAATTGAACAGGAACAGCTTGCGCTGGCCATGGTTTTGCAACTGCTTCGCATGTATATAAACGCTTTCAGCAGTTTTATTCCCGTGTTCGGAGGAGAAAATGCGCAGAATAATTGAGTATTTTATCACTCACCGTCGTATTACAAACATGATCGTTTTGTTGGCATTTCTTGCCGGAATGCTCTCTCTCATGCTTGTCAAAAGAAAGATGTTTCCCGATGTCTCTTTTGACAGTGTGCAGATCAGAACCGTGTATCCCGGCGCCTCACCTGAAGATGTCGAACTGTATGTGACCGATAAAATCGAAGAGAAGCTTCTCGAAGTTGAAAATATCAAACGCATGACGAGTACCTCTTTCGAAAATTATTCGGTAATCACCCTGCAGATCGACGGAGAGGCGGGTGATCCTGACAAAACCAGGGAAAATATCAGAGA
>JAEWVL010000259.1 GCA_023396665.1 Spirochaetota bacterium | reverse complement strand
AAGTTGTAATTTTTTTGATGAGCTGCCCTTTCCATGAATTATTCTGCAAGTCATATTGTTTTCAGAATAACATTCAGCAAGAAAATTCAGTGTTGTTTCCTTTGTCGAGTGGTGAGGAACAAGATGTAAATCGAGTTCAGGTATCACAGGCTGGTAATGATGCACCAGTGTATTGTTTTGTATGAAAAGGGCATATACGTTATCCCCCCGCTTGAAAGAACCGAGGGTGAAACTTTGTCTATCTCGATCTTTTTTTGAACAAAGATATCCTTTGAAATAAAATCATTGTCGGAAAAGTTTTTGTAGCGGTAATCACCATCAGAAGAAACGATGCAGACCTCTTTGGGAAACTGTTTAACAAGGTGTTCGATACTGACCGCGGAAACAATAACACCGGCAATCTGTTCCCGGTCAAAAACCGGGCAGCCGAAATGAAGATCATATGATGCGGGTGCAAGGCTTTCGGTATTTACGTCCTCTACTGACTGTTCGCCATTAATACCTTTTTTGAAAGCCGTTTGCACCTGCATCGTGGCTGCACGGACCGGTTTCCCGAGCAGCTCATCATTTTTCATTGTGTAAATAATGATGCCTTTGCTGTTAATGATATAACACTCTCTGTATTGATATGACGAGAGCTTGTTTAACATCTCTGTTATATTTTCTTTTTCCAACAGATAGTAGCGGCGCCCGCCGGCATTCATTCTGTTAAGATGTGACAACGACAAGACAAGTTCGCGTTTCGCAATCAGATCAGACGAGCGGATAATGTCCGATTCGCACTGAATAAAAAATCTCGTAGATACCGGGCGATAATCGGGAGCAGTCTGTACTTCTGTCTTCATGGAAAGTTCATCTGTCGGGTTAGTGTTAAGTGACAGGCGGTTATGAACACAGCCGCTGAGAAAAACCAGGTAAACCATAAATATGACCGCACTCACCCGTTTCACATTGCTCTCCGTCGATAGAATTTTTATGGACTTTTAGCCGTAACTGCTCCCCATATGATTATCGTCATCATTACGTAAATAATTGAGTTATTTGCGGCAAACCCGGGAAATATCGCGGGATATTTTATTATTGACGTATTGTTTGCTGATGATATTTAAAAGGATTATCAGGAGGCTGTCATGGAATTGATTCGGGTCTGGAAAAATATTCCCGTTGGCGATATAGATTCGCACCTGTCAATTGTGGACGATCTCTCCGGATTCTGTCAAAATTGCAAGACCCCCGGAATAAAATATACGTCAGGGATCGATACCTGTCCCAACTGCGGCACTCAGTTTCTCTATGTTTCAACCCGAGAGTCGAATGTTTCCACGGTTGGACTTAGGGTCTTGCAACGCTTATTCGAGTTATATCCGGGTCTTTCAGTCATAGATTATCAGGATTATAAACATCTTTCTGATAAAAAGAAGGCACACAGCCTTTTTTCGGATTAATAAGGCGAACACTGACGGGAAACCTCGAATAAATACCAATAGAAAGAATTTTCCTTTATTTTTATCGGAATTCTTCTGGGGTCGGGGTGTAGAGAAAATACAAGTTCCCAATACTTTACTTTTGGATAATCGATGATCAGTAAAAATCATAACAGGCTAATCAGACTCTTTTCGTTAAATTTTCTTCTCGTCTGTTTAATTTTGTCATGCAGGGGTGAGACAACGTTAGATCAAAAGGGGCTCATCACTCAAACGCTGATAAATGGACAAAGAACAAAAAAAATTATTAATATAGGTCTGGTTGATTATTCTCAAGCGTTGCCGCTTGTTGTTGCCAACGGGGGGATGGAAACTGTTGAAAATTCAGATGTTTCTGCGGCTAATCTGAAATTTCAATTTTCCCAAAAAGAGGATTTTGAGCATTTATTAAAAGATCTTATAAACCAGAAAATCGATATAGCTATTGCGCCGTATTGGAATGTTTTTGATGCTTCCAGTCAACTTGTTGAAAAACGAATAACGGTTTTTGCCATCACCGGTTTCTCTGATGGGGGATACAAAGGGCTTTCCGCAGAAGGAAGCGGTGTCGTTTCGGTGCGGGATCTTTCCGGTAAGCGTATCAGTTGCCGTAACAATTCAGTTGCCGCCGCAATGGCAAAATTTCAGCTGCGTTTGAATTCAATCTCTCCCGATGATGTACAATGGATTTATGTTAAAAACGATACAGAAGCGCTTGCGGCCCTTGCTTCGGGAGATGCCGATGCGGTTTTTATTAATCAGGCGACAAGTTCCGCTGTATCGTATCGAACGATCGCATCATCATCGGCATGGCCGAGATTAATGCCTTTTGTCGTTGTTGCGGGTGAACGATGGCTAATTACTCACGCATCGGAGGCGAAGTCAATAACTGATTTGGTTATTGCAAACGGAAGGGATATGCAGCAGTTGCGAAAAAAATATGAGCAGATAACTCCCTTACAACAGATAGTACCCACTGTACAGTTGAGTAGTTTTATTCCGGCTTCTGCTTATGATTTTGCGGCTTTTTTTGCGCTTGATGATACATCCGCTGTTCAGGCTTTGTATATTGATACGCTGGAGGATTATCTTCCCGAAGGGTTTTCAACAAAGAGGCAATATTTATTTTCTTCGCATATCAACCGTGCCTTTGTATCACATCTTCAAAAAAATGATTCTTCTGTAATTACTTCCGGCAATAACGATTCTTTTGATGTTTGTACTCTGTTTGTTCCCATCGAAAACGGAGAACCTAAGAAAACCTCTTATGCCTCGATATCAGCAACCCTTCTCAGAATTATTCCTTTTCTTGATTCAGGCAAAATCCGTGTTTCGTATTGCCCGGCAAGAAATACCGGTGACAGGTATAGCGCTGAATCGGCTGTTGATGCGATCCATAAGTCGCTTATGAAGACACTTTCTCTTAAGTATGATCAGATTAATCGTGATTACGAGTCGATAAACAGACCGTTTCAAAACGGGTATAACGGTCCTTATTTTGATAAATCCTGCGTTTCTATTACGGTATACCGCTAGCCATGCACTATCAGAATATTTCAGTGTTCATTATTGCTCTTTGTTTCGGGAGCTTTCTGCATACTTTGGGTGTCAGGTTGGTTGATAAGAGTTATGTTTCATTGTTCTCACGACTGAGTATCCCCTCAAAATGCGATTACTGCGGAAAGAAAATCCCTTACCCATTTCTGATTCCGGTCTTGGGATACTTCTTTACGGCTGGCAAGTGTCGTTTTTGCCGAAAAACGGTTTCTCCGATGTATCCGGTAATCGAGTTGGTGTATGCGCTAATCGTGTGGCAGGTCTTTTCAATAAATGGGGGGATAACACCAGAAACAGCTTTATGGATACTGGCAATATCTGCCGCAGTTGCAGCTAGTGCAGGCGATATTCGAACAATGCTGATTCCTGATATCTATTCACTAATCATCGCGATCTGCGGAATTGGAATGATGATTATACACAAAGATCCGCTTCATTACTTGTACGGAGCTATGTTCCTGTTTATTGTTTTTGCTTTTGTGCTATTGGTTTTGCCCGGTTCTTTTGGTTTCGGCGATTTGAAATTTGCCACCGCAATTGGTTTATTAACGGGTCTTTCCGGTTCAGTGATCGTTTTGGAAAGTGCTCTTGTGATCGGCTCAATTTGCGGTGTTATTTACGGACTTGTTACGAAGAAAGGTCTGAAAATCAGAATACCTTTCGCACCTTTTCTTGCCATAGGCTTATATATTGCCCTTGTGTACAAGAGTGAGATCATTCTGATGTATGAGAGTTTTATGTTTGGTTTCAGTTGATTGTTTTTCGTTGACGACCAATAATATAAGTCTACGGAATTAGCGTTTAGTCGCTCAATACAGTAGAGAAGTTTCCTGCCTCGATAATGTCATAAGCAAAATTGCGAATCATGACTCCCTCCGGAACAATTGGAGTTCCCTTGATAAGAGCGACATCATAGACCGACCCTTCTGCTTCGAGAAGCGAAGCATCCGGTTTTGCATCGAATTTAAAAGTACTAAGGCAGGTACATACAGTTGTAATATTATATTCTCTGGCGCTTCTGAGAATCATGGCTGTGCCGCAACGGCATAGCAGTGAACCATCCGGAAACTGTCCCTCTGCGTTAATAACAACCTTGTTTACAAGTTTCTTTCTGAAAACTGTTTCGGCCTGAATATCAGGAAGTACAGTGGTAATATGACCCGCTTTGTATAAATTGAAAGCAAGAACTCCGGCACCGGATAAATCGGGTCTGGATTCCAAGCACATGGTAGAAATCTTTTTGTTGTTCGATGCAGCTTTTTCAAGTGCTCCTGATATCGGTCCCGATGAAAGCGATGATAATGAAGTTCCCGAACTGGAACACAATAGGATCGTTTCATTATCGGCTAATATATCATATAATAGAGATGAAACTTTGTTTTCCGAAGCAATCATGGTATCTTTAAATGACGAGATAATTTGTTCTATCGTTTCGGAAAATGTATTGGGAGTGTTATTGTCAATTGCATCAAGTACAATTGTTACCATTTTTCCAGACAGAAGATTCTTGCTGTCGCATTTTTCGAGGTATTTGATTACAGATATGAGTTCATCTTTGGATTGTACATTCTGAGATTGCAAGGATTTGGCTGTTACGCTTATTCCGGCAAGAACTGCATAAGTACGCAAAGCGATACCGGTAATAAGATTTTCCTCCAGCGCGAACGCAATTTCACGATAGTTGTTATAATCATGATGAATAATTTTTCCCGGCAACTCCCGCTGGTCGAGAATTTTAATTTGTCGATCTGTCAATTCTATCTTATTCATATTATTCCACTTTGTATTTACGCATTCGTATGCTGTTTCCGCGTTCACGCCACTCTATCTCGTCCATGTGAATTTTGATGATAAGAATGCCGCGACCGCTTTTCTTGAAAAAATTTTCAGGTTCTTTCGGATCGGGGAGCAGTGTATAGTTGAAACCCTTTCCTTCATCGGTTATGGTATACTCAACCCATGATGGTGTCAATTCGTAAAGAATGTGAACCCGTCGGTTCTTGTATTTATCGCTGTTTTTCCGTTTTTCTATAAGCTCGTTATAGGCTTTTACACCGTCAATCTCGCGAATTTTCGAGTCAACCTCGAGATTACCGTGAAACATTGCGTTTGACAGAGCTTCTTTGAGAGAAAGTGATATGTTTTCGGATGTAACGTGATTGCATATGCCGCTGCCTGTTAGATTTTTGGTAAGTTCGTATGAAACAAGACTTGCCAATTCATCATCGCTGGGCAAGAGAAATTCACGTCGGTCAGATACAACAAAGTGACCCAAATCAACAGGCTTTTCCTTTTTTCTTCTGTTTCTGAGCTCTGTTCTGATGATGGAGGCAATGTCGTTTGCATCAACCGGTTTTCTTATGAAATCACATGCACCATAGCGCAATGCGCGTATGGCATCGTCAACATTTCCCTGTCCGATCAATAAAACGGGAACAGGCACATCAAGTGCATTGACATGCCGTAACAGCTCAATGCCATCCATTTTTCTCAAGCGGATTTCGGTAACGATGAAGTCAATATCGTTACCCTGTTTTAAGAGATATAATGCGTCTTCAGCTTTATCAAGAACAATTATCTTGTATCCGAAACGCGAGAGTTTTTTTCGAAGAGTATAACGTACAACATCATCATCATCGATAATTACAATTGTACGAAGATCATGTTCGGCAATATTTTCTGCTGACACTCCGGACATCCCTTTCATTACTTTTTATATTGGGGAACCTCTAAAAATTAACTAAGGATGCTCCCTTGGAACTTGTCGGTGCTACGCACCTGCTCGGCTCGGCCATGCATCCCGGGTCACAAAGCAAGGCTTAATCAGCATTAAACATTTATTGAAAATGCTGATTTTAGAGGTGACCAAAAATGAATAAATGGCATCGTGAATGATCGGTTAATGCTATTGATTACAAGACAACAGTTGTCAAATGCCTGATCCACATTGATTCAGGTGTATTATACGTCAAGCTGAAATATTTCATGTAAAAGAACCGGTGACCTATGACAAGTAAGTTGGGATGATATAGTAGATTGTATTGATGTTGTCATTGTGATATCAATATATGCGAAGCCAATAAAACAAATGAACTTCGCTTGTTCAGTGTTTATTGCTGTACAATGTCAATTTTAGCGTCAGTAATCTCAAGAGTCATGGACTTGTTATCTAAAAATATGAAAAACTTCGAATAGTCGCCGCTCACATTTATTCTGGAAGTTCCAGCTCGAAGTTTTGCCATTGTTGATGTGTCATTTGAATGAATTTGGCACTGTATTATACCGGATGAAGTGTTAATGTCGGAAATGACGCAGTAATTATAGTTAATATTCCCGGAAATGATCACATCTTTTACGAGAACATTGGTAATAACAACACGTTTTCTACTCAAATCTCTTTTTAATATATCTTTTTTTGCGGGATTGCTTGTTTTTTCAATTTCTCCTGCTTTGCTTACAGTTTGCTCAATAGTTATTTTGGGTTTAATATAGTCGGTGACGGTTTTACAGCCAGATAAATAGACGAGGCATGCGAAAATAGTAAAAATGAGTTTTCCGTTCATCGTTTATCTCCACGATAGCGAGTTAAAAAAGAAAAGAGCTACAGGAGTAATAGACCCAAACTCAATTCTTGAATAGTTTCAGGCTAGAATTTCATGAAATACATGTCAACTTCGAAATGAAATTGTTGTATGAAAAGCCAAAGACAAAATTCACAACCGAAATGAGATAATACGTAAATTGATGCAATGATATTTAGTTGATTTTGTTGAGAAAAGGAGTTATTAATTAGAGGTAAATACTACAACATAATCGGTATCCCAATATCAACGCATGATGTTGTGTAAACAAATAGATTTATTTCAGGTGCTAATGAAAGAAAGTGTTCTGATAGTAGAAGATGAAGCGATAATTGCACATGATATTGCAAATAGCGTACGTAAATACGGCTACGGTGTCAGTGCTATTGTTGCTTCGGGTCAGGAGGCTATCAATTTTCTTCGCAAAGATGGAAAGACCAATATCATCTTGATGGATATTTATCTGAATGATGAAATGGATGGAATTGAAGCATATTTGCAAATAAAGACGTTTGCTCATATCCCTCTTATATATCTTACGGCTGCGACAGATTTGGAAATCCTGAATCGCGCAAAGAAAACAGCTCCCTACGGCTATATTACAAAACCCGCAACTGAGATCAGTATATATACTTCAATAGAAACAGCATTATATAAATTCAATGCAGAAATAAAAAGTATTGAACAGCAGCAATGGCTTTCGGCAATGCTTAACGGCATTGGAGAGGGCATAATATCAGTCAATATTGACGGATATATCACATTTATGAATCATGTTGCAGAAAAAATAACTGGATTTTCGGCAGATGAGGCTATCGGAAAGCATAAGTCGGAAGTACTGCATAAAAAGGAGACAACAGAAAGCAATCGGCTGATAAATTTGTCTGAGTCATCAAAAGGACATCTGATTGTTAATTTGAATAATTTTTATTTGACTCGAAAGGACCGTACCGTCGTTCCGGTAGATATCAATAACTCGGCAATAATTTCAGAGAATGGTGATATTAATGGCACAATCCTTTCTTTGAGGGATGTCAGTGAAAGAGTCAAAACCGATAAACTTATCAAGCGTGCAATCAAAGAATGGAGAAGTACCTTCGATTCATTCACCGATCTGGTATTTCTTGTTGAGGAGAATTTCAGAGTAATTCGCTGCAATAACTCGGCCGCCCGTTTTTTAAACCGGAATTATCCCGAAATTATCGGGTTGTTCATAAACGAAATATTTACAGTTCGCAATAATTTTGTTGAGCGAGTTCATAATTATCTAAGTGAGAAAAAGAAAAGTTTTATATGTGAAGAGAATTACGATGGCATCTGGTTTAAGATAAAAATAGATCCGATTTTCAACGAAGCAGATGTGTATAGCGGTGCTGTAATAGTTATGTCTGATATCACTGACGGCAAACGGGTTCAGGAGGAGTTGCTCCGTTACAGAAGTGATCTTGAGGAACAGGTAAAAAACAGAACACGACAATTGGAAACGGCAAATGCGGATCTTCGAAACGAGATTTCCCTGCGTTGGCTGATAGCTGAACAGCTTGTTCAGTTGAAGGAAATTGCGGAAGCGGCGAATCGTTCAAAAAGTGAATTTCTCGCGAATATGAGTCATGAGTTACGAACTCCGTTAAATTCTATCATCGGATTTGCCCGGTTAATGCAGATGGGGGTTGATAAAGGGGATGAAAAAGTATATCTCGAAAATATCATTAAATCTGGAAGTCATCTTCTTGGAATGATCAATGACATACTGAATTTGTCAAAAATGGAAGCTGGGAAATTAAAACTTGAACGTGTTCCATGTGATCTTGCGGAATCACTTGTTTTTTCCCTGGATATCATAAGTGTTCACGCTGAGCAGAAAAATATCTCACTTTCCTGGAATAAGGAATATGCCGACAATGATCCGGTTTTTGCTGATCCAAAACGGATGCAGCAGATTTTTATTAATCTTATCACAAATGCGATCAAGTTCACTCCGGAAGGAGGTTCTGTAAGCATCGTTTTGCGAAGAAATGATACAACAGCATTTGCCGACGTTATTGATACAGGTATAGGTATTGATAAAAAGAAATTGCCGCTTTTGTTTGAGAAATTTGTTCAAATGGATTCTTCGATGAATAAACAAAATGAAGGTACCGGCTTGGGGCTTGCTATTACGAAGATGCTTGTAGAATTGCATGACGGCCATATTTATGTCGATAGCGATACGGGTAAGGGCAGTACTTTTTCTTTTTCGGTTCCCCTGTTTAATCCGGCTATTCATGAGGAAAGTATATGTTCTGGAGTCGATGAATATCCGGAACATATACGTAATAAAGAGATACTTTACGTTAACACAAATAATTTGCAGATAAATAAAGCTGTCGAGTTTTTTGCGGCAAACAGACAGAATTTTTCAGTGAAAAAACGTAATGAACTATCTGCCGCCACACTTTCTGAGCGCGAATATCTATGTATAATTGTTGAAACAGATGAAGATATCGAAAATGAGTCAAAAATGATTGAAACGATAAAGAGATTGAATAATGCCCCTCTGGTTTCGATATCGCGATCATATAACAAAAATTATGAAGAGGTTTTTATTGGTATGGGCTATGATTTCTTTTACACTGTACCGGTAAATTTTTTTGAAATGGTAAAGGCTGTTGTGCAGGCAGATCAGTGACGGAAGTAATTACCAATAAATGATTTTATCAAGGAATTATGAAAGTAATTGATGAATACTAATTAATGCGATTTGATTTCGGTGATCCCGAAATTACTAATGTAAGAGCTGAGGTGTTTTATGGATAATGCAAAATCAGTTAATGTTTTATTAGGGAGATACAAAGATCCTGTTCTCATTGTTGAGGATAAGGAAGAAAATCAGTTGTTGCTGAAAGGTTTGTGCAAAAAACTAAATATTGCTGCAGATTGTGCGGACAATGGAAAGATCGCTCTTGAGATGATAGAAAAACGTGATTATGCTGTTTTCATTGTCGATATGATGATGCCGGTCATGGATGGGCGCTCATTTATCGCAGAATTGAAAAAGACTAACTGTTCTGGAATTGTTATTGTGCAAACAGCGCTTGATGCTTCAAACACGATTATCGATGTCATGAAGATGGGGGTTTATGACTATATTATTAAGCCGATAGATCCCGAACTTTTTCAACAGTCTTTACTAAAGGCTCTTGAATACAAGTACCTGCGTGATATTGAACGGCAACAGAGTCTTATGGCGGGAGAAAAAATCAGAGCACAGATTGACTGGCTTAATTATAAAGAAAACAGGCGAATTACCGCCAAAGACACTACCGAGGCGAAATCAATTTACAATGTAAAGACTTCATTGGCTCAGGGGGCTGGTTTCGGGACACTGATCACATTGATAGATCTGCTACAATCCTCTTCTGTGATGGACAATGGTAAATATTTGGTTGATAAGGACATTGTTGATATGCTTATCAGCAATAATGATTACTGCCGGGCTCAACTTGAAGGCTTGAATTTTGCCACCAAAATCATGGAAAAGGATTTTGATATGGTGCAGGGTACAACGAGTGAATTGATTTCACGTATGCCGAAGGTATTGGGACATATAATACCGTTTCTCGAAGAGAGAAACTTGCGTCTCACCTATCCTGAAATTCGCGATGAAGGGATGATACGGTATAATGCAAAAGTGATAGACTTGATTATTGAAGAGATGTTTGTAAATGCCTATAAATACGCGGAAACAGGATCAGTAATCAATATAATCTGTCATATTAACGAAGGGTATTTTTGGTTATCGGTAAAAAATGATGTTAAACAGAAGCCTTTCGGAGGAATTGGAAAGGAAAATGAGAAGTTGGTGTTGGAGCCTTTTTTCCGTATTCAGCCTCCTGATGAATCTGCATCAAAAGTTGAAAAAATCGGTTTCGGTTTAGGTCTTTCTGTTGCCGACTATGTTGCCAAGAAACACGGGGGGATGTTCTTTATTCATGATGTGAAAGATATGACAAGACCGGAAACGAAGGATTGTGTATTGGCTGAATTACTGTTACCGGTTGTGTGATGCGGTTTTCAAGAAGGAAATGGAAAACATTATTTGGCTAATAGAATGCTTTCCATTTCCCGGTTTATTGGGGTTTTTCTTCTTAACGAGTAGATTGTTGCGATCTTGAAGATATTGATTTTCTGATCGGTGATTTACGTCCATAGTTACTTTCCGATACAAACTCAATAGAAAGATCAGAGGGTTGGTAAAGTTCGAAAAGTATTATTTCGTTTTTTCCTTTTCGCAATAATGGTGCTGGTACGTAAAGGTTTTGTTGGGGCCCTTCATTCCAGTAGCGGCCAAGATTAAAACCATTAATAAAGCATATTCCTTTTTTCCATCCCCGGAGACTAAGAAATGAATTTTTTGGTTTTTCAACCGCAAACATAGCCTGATAAAATGCGGGTTGAGTTAATGTCTCGTCATTAGAGTAACTGGCGAATGGAATCGCGTTGATCGTATCAAGAGTTAAAGAGAATATTTCCCAATCGAATACAATTTTTCCGTTAAGCAGAACTTGCTGTGTAATTCCCTTATGACAATTTGAACAAGTTGTATTGGATATGCCTCCCATGTTTTCAACAAGAATGTCCAGTTGTGTGCTGCTATCATTGATGTCAATTATGCAACCGGAATGCGATTCGTTTCGGTATATGGTCTCCGAGTATTTTTCATTAATAAAAATCTGTGCCCTGTCATGCAGTCCGTTGATGGTTAAAATCGCATCTTCAATAGGACCCTTTATTGTTGTTCGATACAAAATGAAGCCGTGGTATTGTCCCAAAGAATCCATGCTCAGTGGAATTCCGTTTCTTACTGACTGTGAAATTCTAGGAACTGTTTTGAAAAATTCCGCTCTACTTGGGAATATAATATTTTTCTTTTCGAAAAAATCGTTATCCTTTTTTTTCTGAATTGATGGAAGCGTGATGTGTTTTTTTAGAATATTATGTAACACGTAATACTTCTCAGTGCATTCGCCACTTTCAGAAACAAGTGCGTCATAGTCGTAGGACGTTGTTCCTGGTTCAAAGCGGTCGCTTGTAAGCGCTCCGGAAAGAAAGCCGAAGTTGGTTCCACCTGCAAACATATAGATGTTTATCGATGCGTTTAAAGCGAGAAGTTCATCAAATGAGCGTGCCATTGATTCGGCACTTCTAACGTAATGAGCGCCACCCCATGCGTCCTGCCACCCGGTCCAGAATTCCATGCAGAATTTGGGTTTGCCCGGAGCAAATTGTTCGACTTTGAGGAAGGCTTCTTTAACGTTTGATCCGAAATTCAGAGCGGTGAAAATATCAGAACTTTTATTGTCGGGCAAAAGTGAACCGGGTATGTCTGAGGTAAAAATGAGTGTATTGGGAAAATACTCTTCACAAATTTTGCTTAAAGCATTCAGATAACGATAATCCAATCCGTATGAACGGTATTCCTGCTCAATCTGAAGCATTATTACTGAACCGCCTTTCGTGTATGTGTGATCAGCTATATGGGCGGAAAGATTTCTGTAAAATGATTCAACACGCTTCATGAAGCGGGGGTCCGAAGAGCGGTGAAGCCTGGAGTCGTATTTTGAAAGCCATCCGGGTAATCCGCCACGGTCAACATCACAACCGATAAATGGTCC
>JAEWVL010000379.1 GCA_023396665.1 Spirochaetota bacterium | reverse complement strand
GCTCTCATCTGCATCTGTCGTAGTAAGGGCAAGCGGCAGAGACCAGCTTTTGCCCGCGTCAGGAGATGACGAGAAATACAGATCGTCGGTCAGATACTGGTTATTGCGCTTGCCCTGCCAGACGATGAGAATTTTACCATCGGCGAGCGCAATAGTCGGAAAAAACGCTCCGCGTAGATCTATATCACCGCTATTAAGCGGCAGCGCTTCGGAAAATTTCGAATCTTCGTATCGTGACGACACGATTGAAAACCTGCCTCCCACATATGAGTGATAGAGAAGAAAGGGATACGAGCCCGAAAAAAACGGCTGAGCCATTATATCCATATCGCTCCCGCTTGCAAGGGTTTCCGCAGCACTGAAAGAACCGCCCTTATCGCTGGAAAACGAATAGTGGATGCGGTACTTCAAATCGTCTCTGTTCATCTGCTGCCAGCTCACAAGAATTCTGCCGTCGCCGCCTATCGCCGCGCGGGGATGGGCTAGTGCGTCATGCTGGCCGCTTTCGCTGATCCTGACCGGAGCAAAAAAACTGTTACCGCCGTCATAGGAAACGGATGCGAAAATGCCGCGAGTGGATTCGCTGTGACTCTCGAAAACGACAACGAGAAGTCCGGCGTTATGTGCGACATGATACGAATCGGGAGCGAAGGATCCGGTGGGGAGCCGCCGGCCGGATTCCCAGCCGACAGGTTCGGCGCCGGCATCACCGGCAAAAAACAGAACGTGAAGCAAGGCCCAAAAGGCTAAAAACAAAACGATATGACAAAGCCTGCGCAAAACCGGCACACGAGCGCCGGCAATTGCGAAATCAGAAGATGCAAGATATTTTTTTACATTAAATATCACGTTTCACAGTCACATAGTATCCAGTATAGCCTTCTTCTTTTCGTCAAATTCGGCCTGAGTGATAAGCCCCATATCGAGCATTTCCTTCAATTTTTTGATTTTTACCATCGGATCGTTGGGATCACCCGCATTCGGTGAAGCCGGCTGCCCCATGCCCGCCATCATCTGTCCGAGACCGAGGCCGGCCCCCATGGACATGCCGGCGCCCGCCGCCCCGCCCTCGTTTTTAGCGGCAAGTTTGAGCGCTTCCAGCTTCTGCAGGTCGGCATAGTTGACACCGACCCGTTTTGCCGCCTCGGCTTCGGCGGTCATATCAGCAATGCGATTAATTCGTTTCATGGTATCTTCGTCAAAACTCGTACCCTCAATACGAAAATCGCTTATCTCAAATCCCAGCTTTTTGAAGACTTCGACAAGTCGCTCCCTGATGCCGGCGGAAATCTCCATGCGGTTCTTGTCTATTTCAGAATAGCCGTAAGCGCACTCCGCAAAATAATCCGAGAGCGGCTCGATAATGCGCGCACCGATCATCTGCCGAAACTGTTCAATTCTGTAATTGTCGACCGCTCCGCAAACCCCGCTGAAAAAACCGACGGGATCGATGATTCTGAACGAGTAGTTTCCGAATGCCCGAAGCGCCACTTCGAAATTATACTTCGGATCCGAGTATTTAATCATACTCGCGGTACCCCACTTCTGATCGGTAATTTCGTTTTTTTTGTAATAGTATATGCCTACCTTGTGTTCGCTTTTGAAGGCCTGCATGTATTTGGCTATTGTCGTCCAGAAAGGAAGATTCGCCGTTTTCAGATCCGTTATGCCCTCGCTGTCGAGCAGCGCCTCAACCCTGCCTTCGTAGACGAAGATGCAGCCCTGACCGGGGCCGACGATCAGTTTTGAGGCGTTTTTTATCTCATCGCCATCGTCCGTCCATCGGTAAAAAAGCATATCCGCGGAGGGATTGTTCCATTCAATCACGGAACGAAGCTGTTTTCGCACGCCGTCAAGTAAGCCCATTATAGTCTCCTCTGTCTGTTTTGTTCACTATTTCGACTTTGCATTTACAGTACTCTGAAACCGCCTCACAGTAACAGAGAAAAAACGTAATTTCAAGAAAAATTCAAACTTAAAGGCAGAAGCTTTCAGGAGAACAGAGTGCCGATTTTTTCGTAAACGCCGGGGCTGCTTTTGCACGAATAAAGAATATAGCGACTGAATAAATCACAATTTACATGAATGCGAAAAGAAATACCCTTTACTTTTGCCAACTTTGTGCTATATTGCTCGAATGAAAACAAAGAGTGCTGAAAACCATACCAGAGTAATAGTCAGCGCAGTCACTGCGGCGCTGTGTTTCATCTTCATCGGTCTTCCGGCTTTCGCAACGGAGATTAACGAGCATATTACGCGCGCGGCGGAAATTGCGAAAGATGATCCCCGCAAAGCGATTGAAGCAATGGACGCCGCATCGAAAGAGCATCCGCTCTCCGGTGAGATTGTCATCTTCAGGGGAATGATCTACTACGACAAACTTAACGACTACAGCCGGTCGAATGCTGATTTCTACAACGGGGTGATTCTTCTGGGTGATAATCCCGAGAAGGAAAAATATCTGGAACTGATAGATGAACTGACCGCCACATTTTCGAGTCATGAGGTTTTTGATTTTTTCAACAGGTCGTATTCTCTCATTGAGATCGGTGACTTTCCGAGGGCAATCGAACTTCTTAACATGTCTGTTTCACTGCAGACGAACAACGCCCGGCTCTATTACGAGTTGGCTTATGCCTACGTGGAAATGAACGATTATGAAAACGCCATTAAAAATATCGAGGCAAGCCATCGGCTGAACCCCGTTTCGATGAACATTCTCGAAGAGATGAAGTTTCTTTACGTCAAGACGGGAAAGGTCGATAAGTTGCGTTCAACAATCACTTCGATACAGAATATCTACGGCCAGGATCCCACACTGAGCATCGATCTGGCACAGGGCTATATCACGGCAAAAGACGACAAGGGAACCGTTGCGGTCTTGCTCGAAGCGATCAAAACCTATCCTGATTACAGCTATTCGTATTACACACTGGGAGAGTTCTATTACAACAAGGGGCAGACCAGAGAGGCTATTCCCTACCTGAACAAATACATAGAAATAGCATCGGGAATGGACATTGAAGACCCGCAAACCCGTCTGAGCATCAACAAAAACATCAGACGCGCCCGGGAGATGGCCGAGGCCGCCGGAAAACAGTAGGGAATCTCGAATAAGACCACCCGCAACAATATTACCTCGCTTTTCCCTGGAATTACTTGAGGTTCGGGTTGCAAAGATTAGTTTTTTATATTCCCGGTAATTACTGGCGATTCGCTTACTATAACCGCAGTTTCACCCGAAACCAAATCACCGCCGGCCGGCACTTACATTTGTCTTTGAACGGAATCTTCCTTTTTTGCTTTTCCTTCCTTGAAAAGAGCGCAGGCCGCAATAGCTATGAAGAAAAAAGAACAAACACTCATCAGAATCATGAGATATTACTCCGGAAGAACCGATAATAAGCCGGCGTCATGTCCGCAACAAAGGGCAAAGCGCCGACCGTTCACAATGAACTGACCCCTTACGAGGGCTTGATTAATCTTTTTAGACCCCGCTTTTTGTCAAATAAAAACCAGACGCATTTTTTATTAATTTTCCCTGCATATACATTTACACATTTTGTGTTTTGCCCACATTAAATTTTAGCATCCTAATAGTGCGGCGGCCGCTCGATCGGTCGTATATCCGGTGCATCCAGCGATGATTCAATAATGGCCAATCTTCGTTTAAGCTGCGCGATTTCATCGTCAGCCGCAACGAGAGCCTCGGACAATTTTTCATAGCGGTCTTCGAGATAGGCACAGTTCTTCTCCAGATTCAGGAGACGATCTTCGGTTCTTTCACTCATGGATAGGGTATCCTCCCGACAATGTTCTGCAATCATCAGCATGCTGAGGTATCAGACTGTTCCTTTTCCCGTTTATGTCCAGAAAGAAAACAGTATGCGAAATTTCGGCACAACGCTGTTTGAAAAAAGCGGCGCTTTTTTTTGTTTGATATTTGCGCGATCAAAATGCCTCTGTCTGTTCTGATCCGATTTCACGGGAGGCAACATGAACAAAGCGATTCTAAGCAAAGTGCTGTTACCAAGATTGTCGCTGCTTGCCTGCGCGATTTTATGGAGCAGCGGGGGGATACTGATCAAGTCGGTTGAATGGCAACCGATCTGTATTGCGGGAGCCCGAAGCCTCGTGGGAGCAATCGTCATAGCACTGGTTCTGAGAAAACCGAAATTTCACTTTTCGTTTTCGCAGATAGCCTCTGCAGCGGCCTACGCCCTGACGATGATTCTGTTTGTCTGGTCGACCCGCACGACAACAGCCGCAAACGCGATACTGCTTCAGTATGCCGCACCGGTCTGGGTGGCGCTTCTCGCAGGGTTTTTTCTGAACGAAAAGACAAGCCGTCATGACTGGATAACGCTCGCCGTGGTCCTGGGAAGCCTCGTATTCTTCTTTATCGACAAGACGGGAAACGGGAATCTGTTCGGAGATGTTCTCGGGCTCGCCAGCGGTTTCACATTCGCCTTGTTTGCAATTTTCATGCGAATGCAGAAGGAAGGGTCCTCTCTTGAATCTTTTCTGCTCGCCCACCTTATCACGGTAGTAATCGCATCCCCCTTCATCATCAGCGATCTGCCACGCATTATTGACATACCATGGCTTCTGGCCCTTGGCGTTTTTCAGGTGGGCATCGCTTCGATATTGTTTGCCCGAGGAATTAAGGAGGTGCCGGCGCTGCAAAGCCTTCTGATCACGACCGCAGAGCCCATTCTTAATCCGGTGTGGGTTTTCATCTTTCTCAGCGAAAAGCCCGCCCTCAATGCTCTCATTGCCGGAGGCGCCATTCTCGTCGCCGTTACGCTGAACTCGATGATGAGCATTCGCAAAACAAGCGCAACAGCGGCTTCTCAGAAACCGAAAAAATGAGTGCAACCGAGATGAAAACCGTATAGCGGATCATTTCCGTCGGTAAAAGAAGTATTGTACTCAGAGCGCTGCGAATAGTAGTTCGAAGGCAGAAAAATATCCCCCTCAATTGTAATTGCCATCTCACCCGCCCGGTAAGTCAGGGCGGCTGATAACCCGTTTCCCATCAATTGGAAATTACCCTTACCGCAGGCAGTTTCTCCGGGGATATTCGCTATCGGCAGCTTTCTGCTTTCGTTTGCGAACAACAGCAGATGAGCGAATGAAAGCGATATGTTTTTAAAAGGATAAACAATATCGCTTCTGAGAAATGATTTTGCAACGCTTGCATCGTAAGAGCCGACAGCATCCCGCCGTTTCTGCCCGTCGACGAAGTGATAGGGACCGGCATAGGGTGACAGATAATATGATTTAGCCGAAAAAAGCGCCAGACCTGCCGGAGAGAGAGCCTTCATCGAACAGTAATCAGGATGAAAATATCCCGCCGAAAGAGCGATCATTCCGGTCGGGGCTGCCGGGCTTATCTCGCCGCCGGATACCAGTGCCAGATTTGCAACGCAGGCGTACCCATTATATTCACGTCTTTGTCCCTCAAACTGCTCATCACGGCCATAGGCCCATGCAAAAGTAAGATCGGCGCGGAAAAGACCTCTTTGCGTGAATATACGAAGACCGTTCAGCGTCAGGTAATCATGATCGGCCTCGTTTACGCCGGTCTTTCCGTTTTCGGAAATATCGGCGCCGCCCCCGGTACTCGCCGCATAACGCAGGTAATAGTGAAAACTTCTGAAATTGTACAATCGCGCCGTCAGTCCGCCGCGCCAGGCGACCGTATCACCCTCAAACCCGTCAATTCGTTCTGGATCCTGTCGTATGGCGGCGCCGCTTTCCACAACTTCACGGTTCATCGAATTTGAAAGAACATCACCCGTGAGACGGATTTCAGCGAAATCGCTCTTCGCGAAGACAACTCGCAAACCGTCGATCGTATCATGAAAAAAATAGTCCCTGCGCGCGTTACCGATCTGCTCGGGCATTCGCCCGAAACGAATCGAAAGCCCCCCGCTGGCACCCGTGTAAAGCGCAGCATTGGCTTCATGCACACGAATAGGATTATAGGCCTCATCGGCATTTTCAAAATTATCATTTCCGAAATAGCCGTATTTCGACAGGACAATATTTACATCGCTGAGAGTGAAGCGACGACGATAGGCAAACTCAATCCTGCCGAGCGCATAATAGAACGCATCATCGCTGTTGCGGCCGGGAAAAGCCTTCTCACGATCAAAGCGCTGTTTGTCATAATAAAGAAAATCCCCGTTGTTCAGATGATATGCATCGAAACCGACAGTGAGAAACGCACTCTTCTGTCCGCCTTCGTCTGCGCTGGCAGGGACTGTATTCAATGCAAACAAGGTCTTTGCCTGTAACAGCAACAACAGGGTCAGAGTCATCACCGGTTTATCGTTTTTCATCATCTACCCCGTTTCACAATTCGCCGGCGGCTGAATAGCCCGGTGAACAGTAATTTTTTTTCTTGATCGAAGCGTTAATCGGTACACCGCTGTCGTTCTCACTCGTGACAAAACTGCCGGTCTGCGAACGGACCATGCTTCTGTAGGGACTCTTCGTACCGATTGAACCGTCAATACTGACTGTGTGAAAAACCTTTCCGCTGCGGGACAGCCCGATCGTATACCCTTTTGCCACAGCTATGTTCGAAACGGATCCGCGCTCGATGCCGTTTTGGGGCGGCCCGTAATTGCATGCATGAAAAAAGCGGGAGGGATTCAGATTGACCCGTGTATAGATGACGAGAGACTCGCCCGGAGCAAGCGATCGGTCGATCGGCGCATAGGCAGGCGACGACGACCCTTCCCAGGAAACATATGAGGGGCCGCACCAGAGTTTCTCGCGAAGATTCGTATTGGTACAGATGATGTCGATAGCCGAAAGATCAACATCCGCTCCTGAGATGTTTCTGATCTCGATAAAATCGTCTTCATTGGCGCCGCCGCTATCGCAATAGACAGATGTGCCCCAATAGGCGATTTCTGTGATAACGAGTTCACTGAGAAACAGTGACGATGAGGCGAGCAGCGTCTTGTCCGGACTGGAATACACTCTGGCATAAAGCGTCTCTCCTCTTTTTATATCTGACATGACAAAGCCTGAGCCGTCGAGTTCATGGGTCATTTCCGAATCGGGAAATCCCTCGTAGCCGGTGACGAGCGTCAACTTCTGTTTTTCTTCCCAGTCGATGCTGACGCTGCCGGCGAAAGAATCGCTTATCACCAGTGAAAGCGGCAGTTTCCGCTTCGTTTCGAAGCTAATACCCTCTCCTTCGAGAAATCGCAGACAGTAAGCGAGATTACCTCGCACCATCAGAGCAATGCCGTGACGTCCCGCAGCGTCAGCCGAGAGATAGGATTTGTCGCCACGCTGCGAATTTCCGAGGGGAGAGGCGGTAATAAGCATGAAATCTTCAGAAGAAGCATTCTCCTCCTGAGCAGGTTCGAGTTTCTGGGCGGCGATCACAGAAAACCCGGACTGCATCTGTTCATTCTGATACCAGGTTATTTTGCGGTTAAGGAGCGAATCAAAGGCCGCCTTTTGTGTATACTGCACAACAGTTGCCCCATTCTGAAGTTTATTCTTCATTTGGTTATACATTCTTTCTTCTTCGAATTGTGGCGTATAAAATAGTATTTTCTTTGCCCGTTCAACGAGAAGGGATGGATCATCATAAGTCGCGTGATTGATATCACTCAGTTTTCCCTCTGTCGCATAGCGGAGTTCGTTAGGAATAAAACAGATGCACAGAGAGACCGGACCGCAGGTTCTGAACCAGGGAACAGATGCCGGTTTTTTCTGCGCAGGAGTTTTTCCTGAAAGGATCTGATCCCGCTCGAAGTCCAGTTGACGGTAAAATTCACCGGTGTTTAATTTCGCGTAACACAGGGGATTGCGGGAAAGGACGACAAGGGCGCAATTCGCATCATAAACAAAGTGTTCATGATAGTTCTCATCGGAGA
>JAEWVL010000211.1 GCA_023396665.1 Spirochaetota bacterium | reverse complement strand
GTTCTAGCGCATAACTTTCGGCTTCAAGAACGGGCCGCTGCCCGCCTGGCTTCGTGGCACCGGCATTGTGTATGCGCGCGATCAGGCGACCCAGAATCTCAAGCTGCTGATCGCTGAACTCATCGGCCGAACGTCCGCCGGTACGCGGCCATATCGCGTAGAGCAGCCCCGAAATCTCGCAGAGGCTGTATCCCCCCGCAAAACGAAAGGGGGCGCATACGGGAATCTCGCAATCCTGAAGTTCGAACAGAAAATTGTGCTCCTCTTCAATCTGCGCGCGCGTCCAGCGCCCGGGGCGGTAAAACTTCATTATGATGTGCGGCCCTTCCTGCGTTTTCAGATCGAAGACGCGATTCTCATAGCTGTTGAGTGCCATTAGATGACCGGTGGTTTCAAAGCCGCAGAGCGACGCAGCCTGAAAAATAACATCGGGTGTAAGGTGATAGTAGTTGTCATTGTCCATGAGAAAATTCCACGCAATATTAGAAAAGTTGCCGGGTCTGTGTTTCCTTACTTCTTCTTCAGTTCCTCAATTTCCTCTTCGACTTCCGCGGCACCTTCGGCATAGAAAGTGTCTTCCTGAGGATCAAGTTCTTTCAAAAGCCTGAGAAATTCACCGGCATGAACTCTTTCCTCATTCGCAATGTCTATAAGCACTTCCTGCGCGAGCTTGTTGTCAGTCGATTCCGCCAGCTGCATGTAAAGCTGTATCGCTTCATACTCGGCCGAAATCATAAATCGAATAGCCCTTATCAATTCCGCATCTGTCAGTTTCCGATCTTTTTTCAATCCCGCAAAAGGGTGTCCAAAATCAGGCATGGTAATCCTCCAAAATAATTAGTGCTGTTTACGCAGCATACACAATAAAAGCAGTCAGTCAAGAAAAGAAAACAATCCCCTTTATTACGGTAATACTATAGCTTAAGCATTTCACGGTTGAATTAAAGAGAATCGAACTGTGCAGAAATATCTTTTCCCATACATTTTTATCAATTGAAAGGTATTTCGTAATACAGTTACATTTCATCCAATCGTGAAATACACTAATCCGTCCGAATTATTTACCGGCCGAAGGTCTGAAGCTCAGGACAAGCGAATCAGGCAAAACAAATATATTACATCATGTAAAAATGATAAATTGTTGACGAATGTCACATCATTCCTTCAGATACGGCCTTATCGCCATTTTACAGAGAGGACTCTCATGAAAATCCAGTTCAAATCGCTAAACATAATGGGACACAGCATCTCCGTCCCGGTACTTGCAGCCGCCGCACTCGTTGCAATCACCCTTGTGGGCGTTGTGACCTACGCTGCGGTCTCGTTTTTTACACGCGACAGTGGCGTAAAAACCCCTGATGCTATTTGGGCCGAACACATCAAAGCCCACACATCGGGCGACATCTCAAAAAACAGCAGCATCAAGGTCGTCTTCATCAACGATATCGTCAGCGAACAGGAGGTCGGCGCCGAAGCTTCGAAGATATTCAGTTTCTCTCCCGGCATTCGGGGAAAAGCTGTATGGACCGCAAAAAACGAACTGGAATTCACTCCCGACAAAGCGCTTCCCGCCGCAACGAAATACAAGGCGACGATGAAACTTTCCAGATATATAAAAACTCCTCCAGAAGCGGGTGACTTTTTTTTCTATTTCAGCGTCATCAAACAGGACTTTGATGTCAGCTTCGACGGATTCACCTTTCCCGACCTTAAAGACCTCAATACCCAGGAATATCGCGGAAAACTCAACACCGCCGATGAAGCTGAACCCGAAAATGTTGAGAAGGTGCTCAAAGCCTCTCAGAACGGCAAAGAGCTCACCATAAGCTGGCGTCACAGTGAGGGCTCCAATATTCACGAGTTTGTAATCGAAGATATCAAGCGAAACGACAAACCTTCGGCGGTGCTTCTTTCATGGAACGGCAAGTCGCTCGATGTCGACAAAAAGGGCGAGATGGAAATTGCGGTCACACCCCGCGGAATATTCGAGGTTATCGAGGCGAAAGTCATCTTCACCGACGTTCAGTACATATCGGTGATCTTCAGCGATCCTCTCAAGCAGGTACAGAACCTCAACGGTCTCGCCTACTTTGAAAATTACGATACCCGTACCGAGATAGAAATGAACGAGATCCGCATTTACCCCGTTCAGAAGGTCGAAGGCAACGTCAGCGTCCACATCGAACCGGGCATACTCAACAGCGAAGGCAAGCGGCTCGAGAAAAAATTCTTCAAAGAGCTTGTCATGCAGAGAATAGATCCCGGTGTACGCTTCGTCGGCGAAGGACATATCCTTCCGAATGTCGATCGCGTCACCATTCCCTTCGAGGCGGTAAACGTGCGCTCTGTGCAGGTGACAGCCCTCAAGGTCTACAGTGACAACATGGGACAGTTCTTTCAGGTGAACAGCCTCAAGGACAACAACGAGATAAAACGCGTCGGCCGTTATCTGTGGCGCAAGACCATCTATCTCAACGCGACGCCCGAAGAGCTGTCGCGATGGACACAATACAATCTCGACGTCAGCGAACTGTACAAGAACAATCCCAATTCCCTTTTTCAGATAGAGCTTTCGATCAATCGTTCAAACGCGGCAATCCCCTGCGAGGGCAATCTCGATCCCGCCCTGAAAGAACCCGAGTTCGAAAACCTCGATGAAAACATCTCGAACGACAACAGTTACTGGGACTACTGGGACGAAAACAGCTACGAAGAGGAATGGGAAAACCGTGCCAATCCATGTCACGACGCCTACTACAAAAGACGTTTCAATAACCCCGTGTACAGCACGCGCAATTTCATTTCGTCGAATATCGGCATTATCGCCAAATACGGCTCGGGCAGAAGCATCAGCGTCGTAACTACCGACATCCTTTCGGCAAAACCCATCTCCGCATCGATCAAAGTCTATAACTATCAGAATCAGCTGCTCGGCGAAGGGCGCTCGGGATCAAACGGCTTTGCCGATGTGGAGATCAAAGATGAGGGCAAACCCTTCTATCTGCTTGCCGAAAACGGAGGGCAGAAAGGCTATCTCAAACTGGGCGGTGAGGCGGCGCTCGTCCTCAGCCACTTCGATGTCGGCGGTGAAGCCGTAAAAGACGGCGTCAAGGGCTTCATATACGGTGAACGGGGCGTATGGCGCCCGGGCGATCCCATCTATCTCACCTTCGTGCTTGAGGATAAAGACAATCTCATCCCCGACGAGCATCCCGTCGTCATGAAACTCTTTAATCCGCAGGGTCAGCTCAAGCAGGAGCTCAGCAACTGCCGCAAGGTGAACAAGTTCTATTCATTCACCCTCAAGACCGAAGAATCAGACCCTACGGGAACCTGGAACGCACAGGTGCAGCTCGGCGGTCTCGTCTTCAGAAAAACACTGAAGATAGAGGCGATTGTACCCAACCGCCTCAAAATATCAGTTGATACCGGCAAGGACGCGCTGCACAAGTCATCGCTTCCCAGAAATACGAAACTGCATTCCGAATGGCTGCACGGAGGCGCCGCCGGCAATCTTGAAGCAGATGTATCGGTGGCTTTCTCGTCAGCGCAAACCTCGTTCACGAGATACAGCGATTATTTCTTCGACGATCTGACGCGCTCTTTCAGCAGTGACAAAACGGAAATATTTTCAGGTAGGTTGAGCGAAAGCGGTGATGCCAACTTCAGCCTCAACTTTCCCGATACGGCCGAAGCGCCGGGCATGCTCAACGCACATCTCATCACCCGGGTTCATGAACCGGGCGGCGGCTTCAGTATCGAGGGTTTCAGCGTCCCCTATCATCCCTATACATCGTACGTGGGCATCAGGGCGCCCAAAGGCGACCAGGCGCGTGGCATGCTTCTGACCGACAAAGAACACTCGGTACAGATAGCGACAATCGATTCACACGGTAAAAACGTATCAAGGGATTCTATCGAAGTCGCACTATATAAAATTGACTGGAAATGGTGGTGGGATAAATCCGGCGATTCGCTGGCGAATTTCACCAGCTCCGAGACGACTCAGGAACTGCAGCGCTCGACAATCTCAACCCGTAACGGCAGCGGCACCTGGAAATTCATGGTGAAATACCCCGACTGGGGTCGCTATCTCATACGGGCCGTCGACACACAGAGCGGTCACGCGGCGACGCAGATCATCTACATTGACTGGCCCGGCTGGGCCGGACGTGCCCGCGAAGAAAAAGGCAGCGGCGCAACACGCCTCAATTTCTCCGCAGACAGGGAAAAATACAAAGTCGGCGAAACGGCGGTTATCTATCTGCCCGAAAGCCAGAACAGCCATGCGCTCATCAGCATCGAATCCGGAAGAAAGGTTCTGGAACAGCGCTGGGTACAGCCCGAAAAGGGCAAAAACAACGTTCGCATACCCATCACTTCGCAGATGAGCCCGAACATTTACGTGCATGTCTCGATGATACAGGCTCACGAAGGCAAGACGAACGATTCGCCGCTGCGATTGTACGGAATAATTCCTCTGATGGTCGAAGACCCGAAGGTTGTGCTCAATCCGCTGCTCGTTACGCCGAAAGAGATCAAACCCAAACAAAAGACCTCGATCTCGGTTTCGGAGAAAAACGGCAGAAAGATGACCTACACTGTTGCCATCGTCGACGAGGGTCTTCTGGGTCTGACACGATTCGACACTCCCGACCTGAAGGGATATTTCTATCAGCGTGAGGCGCTCGGTGTCAAAACCTGGGATCTCTTCGATGATGTCGTCGGCGCTTACGGCGGCCAGCTCTCACGCGTTCTCGCCATCGGCGGCGGTGATGCGGGTATCGGTGCCGCACAGATGCGTGAAAGCCGCTTTCCTCCGATCGTGCGTTTTATGGGTCCATTCGAACTGAAAGAGCGCCAGACAAACACGCACGATTTTGAACTGGATCCCTATGTCGGTTCGGTTCGCGTCATGGTCATCGCGGGCGATAACGGTGCCTACGGTTCCACCGAGAACTCGGTCTTCGTGCGACAGCCGCTCATGATCTCAACCACACTGCCCCGTGTACTCGGTGTACAGGAAGAGATTGCCGTTCCGGTTACCGTCATTACGAAGAATAACAGTATTCGCGATGTCTCTCTCACCATCGAGGGCGATGAAAACGTCACCTTCCCCGAGGGCAATACCGCTTCGGCACGTTTCTCGAAGCAGGGCGAGAAGATGGTATTTTTCAAAGCGAAGATCGGAAACAGCGCCGGAAAAGCCAAAATCACCGTACGTGCTACAAGCGCCAGTGACCGCGACGAACAGACTGTTTTCATCGAAGTGCGCTCGCCGAATCCTCCGCAGACGATTGTGAAAAACGCCGTCATCGAGCCCGGTTCGACCTTCTCGCACACAGTCAAACCCGTCGGCATAAAAAATACGAACAGCGCGGTCATCGAGATTTCATCTGTTCCGCCGATACATCTGGAACAGCGTCTCTCATATCTTGTCAGCTATCCTCATGGCTGCCTCGAACAGACGACCTCATCAGTCTTTCCGCAGCTGTATCTGCCCGATCTTGTGAAACTCGCCCCGGAAAAGAAACGGGATGTCGAGCGTAATATCAACGAGGCGATCAAGCGCATCGCAAGCTTTCAGCTTTCATCCGGCAATTTCTCCTACTGGCCCGGAGTGATGAACGGAGTCAACGACTGGTCCGATATCTACGCGGGTCATTTTCTGATTGAGGCGCAGAAGAAAGGCTACACCGTTGCCATGTCGGTACTTTCCGACTGGAAACGCGCACAAAAGCGTAGTGCGGCACAATGGCGCGCACAGGACGATCACTCGATACTGATACAGGCCTACCGTCTCTATGTGCTTGCCAGAGCGGGGGATCCGGCAATCGCTGAGATGAACCGTTTTCGCGAATCGGGACACAGCGATACGGTCGCGCAGTGGCTGCTTGCCGCAGCCTACTATCACGCGGGACAGCGAAGTGCGGCGAATGACATCAGTCGCAATGCTCCGACCAACGCAGGCTCATACAGCGATCCGGGTATCACCTTCGGTTCAACATTGCGTGACGACGCCATCATGCTGCTCGCGCTATCCGAAATGCGCCAGCAGGAAAAAGGAAAGCAGATTTCCGACCGCATCGTGCGCGAACTCTCATCCGACAGATGGTGCAGCACTCAATCGACCGCCTTCGCGCTGCTCGCGATGAGCCGCTTCATCGGCCAGAGCGACACATCATTCGATTTTTCATACTCCATGAAAATCGACGGCAAAAGCGAGAGCGGTTCTTCGAGCGTCGCCTACATAACAAAAAGCGTTCCCTCTATGCCGTCGAAAGGGCTGCCGGTCGAAATCACGAACAAAAATTCCAAGGCCAAACTTTTCGTGACAATTACCGCAACGGGATCACCGGCGCCGGGGACCGAACACGCCATCGCGAGCGGACTTACGCTCTCGACGAAATATACGGACAGTTCCGGCTCTGAGATTGATGTCGCCGATATCAAGCAGGGTAACGATTTTTCCGTCGTCGTGTCGGTTACGAACAACAGCGGACGCCCGATCGAAAACGTCGCCCTATCGCACATCATCCCCTCGAGCTGGCAGATACACAACCGGCGCTTCGAGACTGGCACCATCGCCGGTGGAGCGACCTATCAGGATTTCCGCGACGACCGCATCTACACCTATTTCAGCCTCGGTCGCGACGAAACGAAAAGCTTCACCGTGATGCTCAACGCCTCCTTCGCCGGAAAATCGTATTTGCCGGCGATAGCCGCGGAAGACATGTATAATAACGAGAGCAGAGCACTTATACCGGGTATGTGGGTACAGGTTAAACCCTGAAGCCTTGATTCAGAAGACGGGGGGATACGTATCCCCCCGCTTTATGCATGCTTACGCTTCGTTTAATCGGCAACGACAGGCCTCAACGAAACGCTTTGCCGCATGCTCCGCTGCAGCACCCTTCAATATGATAACAGGGACCAGGCAGGCATAACAGGATTCTACAATGACATACTTTTCGCGCACTTCGGTGCAGCGTTTTTACCACAAGACCCTGCTTCCGTTTTTTTGCAGACTCATCGCAGAGTGGAACAGGATTAAAGCGATCAGAGGGGCGGGCTTCGCGGTAAAAGCACTTGCTCTTGCGGCAGCATGCATGCTTTTTCTTGTGCTGCTGCTTCCGCGTCCGCTGTTCGATACCCCCTATTCGAAGGTAGTGTACAGCAGCGATGGTGAACTGCTCGGAGCAAAGATCGCAAGTGATCAACAGTGGCGTTTCCCTTATTCGAAAGATGTTCCCGAAAAATACAAAGCGGCGCTGCTGCAGTTCGAGGATAAACGCTTTTATTTTCACCCGGGTATAGATCCGCTGGCTCTTGTCAGGGCGATTGCCGCAAACCTGAAACAAGGAAAAATCGTGTCGGGGGCAAGTACGATTTCGATGCAGGTCGTCCGGCTCAGTCAAAACAAGCCCGAACGCGGCTGGCGGCAGAAGATATATGAAAGTCTGCTGACCGTCGGTCTCGAATTGCGCTACTCAAAAAAAGAAATTCTGGCCTTCTATTGCTGCCACGCACCCTACGGCGGTAACATCGTGGGCATTCATGCCGCATCGTGGCGCTATTTCGGCCGCAACCCCGAGGATCTCTCATGGGCAGAGAGCGCTCTGCTTGCGATTCTTCCCAACAATCCCGCACTCGTACATCCGGGCCGCAATCGCGACGCTCTTAAATTGAAAAGAGACGCGCTGCTTCAGCGGCTCTACGAAAAAGGCCGCCTGAGCGCTCTGGATCTTGAACTGGCAAAAAGCGAGCCGCTGCCGCAGCGGCCTCATCCCCTGCCCCGTATCGCCCCTCATCTGCTCGAGACACTGTCTCGCTATGAGAAAAGTAAATCAACGATCATATCGACGATCGACATGACAATTCAGGAACGCTGCAACGAAATTGTCCAGAAACACTACGAAAGCTACACTCAAAGAGGAATATATAATATTGCCGCAATCGTCATTGACAACGAGTCACTGGAGGTCGTCGCATACGTCGGCAATATCCCCCGGCCGAACAGTGTTCGCGGGCATTCGCTGTTTGCCGATCACGGATACGACATCGACCTGATCCGCAGTCCGCGAAGCACGGGAAGCATTCTTAAACCGCTGCTCTACGCCGCAATGCTCAACGAGGGGAGCATCAGCCCCGAGATGCTTGTTCGGGACGTTCCCCTGCACTTCGACGGTTTTATGCCGCAGAACTACGACCGCAGCTTTTCGGGGGTTGTGCGGGCGAAAGAGGCGCTCGCACGCTCGCTCAACATACCCTCGGTGCTGATGCTCAGGGATTACGGCTACCAGCGTTTTTACACACTTCTCAAATCGGCGGGCATAACAACGCTGTTTCGTCCCGCCGACGATTACGGACTTGCGCTTATCATCGGCGGTGCCGAGGGCACGCTGTGGGAGATCAGCTCCGCTTACTGTGCGCTTGCACGCAGAGTCACCGACAGTGAATCCCGCGTTCCCTCAGCGCTCAAAAAGGAAAAGAATGTTCCACTTCGAATGAAAAACATTTCGCCGGGAGCCGCCTACCTGACACTCGAAGCGCTGCTCGACGTGCAACGGCCGGGCATCGACAACTACTGGCGCTCTTTCGCCCATGCGCAGAAAATCGCCTGGAAAACCGGCACCAGCATAGGCCATCGTGACGCCTGGGCGGTCGGCCTCACACAAAAATACACCGTCGGGGTCTGGGTCGGTAACGCTGACGGAGAGGGCAAACCCGAAATGACCGGACTTACAACGGCCGCTCCGGTGCTGTTCGCCCTTTTCAACACGCTGCCTCGTTCAAGCTGGTTTTCTCCGCCCTATCAGGATCTCAAAACGATTACGGTATGCGCGAAATCAGGTTATCTCGCCACCGATCTGTGCGAATCCGTCGACATACAGATGCCCCGCTCGGCCAATTTCGAGAAACTCTGTCCCTACCACACACTCATTCACACCGATCAAAGCGGTCTGTTTCGCGTCACCGGAGAATGCTGTCCCGAATCCGAGATGCGTCACATCCCTTATTTTGTGCTTCCTCCCGTCGAAGAGTTTTACTACATCATGTCCGGCGCGCAATACAAACGGCTGCCCCCCTTTCGCAACGACTGTCAGCATTTTAGCGACGATGAAAAACGAACACCCATGAGCATCATCTACCCCGCGGCCGGTACCGAAGTGTACGTGCCGGTTGATATCAGCGGTGAAAAATCGATGATTGTGCTCAAAGCGGCGCACAGTGTACCCGAGTCGACAATCTTCTGGCATCTCGACGAGGCGTTTATCGGCAAGACTAAAAATTTTCATGAGATTACGATACAGCCCGGCATCGGAGAACACCGGCTGACCCTTGTCGACGAAAAAGGCTACACGGTAAACAGAAAATTCAGGGTGATCGGCGAGGAAACGCTATAGGGGCTGAGGGTTATTCAGTTTTGACTAAAGTCCGCTCTTTTTTCCGCACTGTGAACAGAAGTCGATTCGGAAATCAGATCATGAATAATGCGCCCGACAATCTCGTCAGGACTCATGTTGACCTGTAGGGTAAGCGCCTTAAGAGGTTCTTCAAGAGCGTCGAATTGACTTTGCAGCAGTTCAGGCGGCATAAAATGTCCTGTACGCCGCAAAAGCCGTCCCATTATCAGATCATAATCACCCTTGAGATACACAAAACTGATATCAGCAGCCAGGGCCAGAATCTGGCGATACTTTTCTTTCAGCGCCGAACACGCTATAACGGCACCTGTCGATATCGCAGCCTCTCCGATGAGATGCGCAAGCGCACACAGCCACTGACGGCGATCACTGTCACTCAGGGGTATTCCGTTACGCATCTTGTCGATATTGCTTTTCGGATGATAATCATCGCCGTCATAAAAGGGGATATCGAGCCGCTCGGCAAGCAGACTCCCCACGAGGGTTTTCCCCGATCCGGAAACACCCATCACCACTATCAGCGGTTTTTTTCTCGTTTCAACCATCTACCGGTTCCATAACTATTCAGAATACAGTTTTCCGTTTATTTGAAGCTCGCCTGATAATCCAGAACCATCGAATCAGCGCTATCAAGCAATGAGGTGATATACAGCGAAAATGGCAGTGATGCCCCGGGCTTCAGTTCCTTTGCTGACAGTAACAGCCCTGATCCGGCAATCTCCCCGTCCTTGTATACAAGCGCTACTATCTTTATTAACCTGCAGACGCGTTTGTCATGGTTCGTCACAACGCCGCTTATGTCAAGACGACTATAGGCCGAAAAATTCATTTTTGTTTCGCTGAGTTCAATGTTTGCGCGCTCAATTTTTGACAGGGACGATACTTCCCTGAGCTCGGTCGCTGCCGTAAATCTGTAATAGTCCGGAGCATTACTGATGAGAACGATAACGATGCTTTCCTCTCCGGGCAGAAGATAATCACGGGTTGCGTAGCCAAATCCTTCTCTGAGAACAACCCCGTTTTCATTAAAAAGTTTCACCGCTACTTTCGAATACTGCAGTGCCGCTTCGCCCGTATTCTTTATGAGGCCGCAGAAATAGACCCCGCGTATCGAATCATGAAGCGGAACCAGGGTGGATAGCTCTGCCGAAACCGTCTTTGCCCGTCCCGGTGTGTCATCGACATGCAGAGCCTGTGTCTGCGGCAGCACCGTATCTCTGTCGTCAATTTGCGCAGCAAGACTCGCGGCGATTTCCGCTTCGGCAGGCGAAGGATGCCGTTGAAACAGAATTGCGATGCCGATCAGCAGCAAGGCAAAAGCAAGCGCAGCCGCCGCGAGCCTGTAAACAAAGCGGCTTTGCGCCGGACGACCCGCCAGCTGAGATGGCGCTTTACGATGAAAAGACGGCGGATGCCGCAGTTCTTTCATCGTATAAACTGAAGCGCAATGAAGGCAGTGATGCAGGCCGTCAGAGTCTGTTTCCGATGCCGGACTGCCGCAATTTGGACAAGTGATACTTTTTTGCATAAATATCGATATTCAGCAGCAATATGTTCCGTCAAGAAATAATCTTTCCCCGCAGCATGATCACCCTCTGCGGATCGGCTGTTTTTTATCCCCCCGCCGCTCAAGAATACAAAAAAAAAGGCCGATAATTGCATGGGGTCATATGCAAAAAAACAGGGATGCCGAAAAAAAAACAAGTAAGGGCCGTAAAATGAAGGGAAGAAGAAGCATTGACGTGCTTTCCAATGCCCATCTTGAAAAAGACGGACAATACCGCATCGATTCACAATCGTTCGAAAGTATCGAAGAACAACTTGAAAATCTGTCGATGCTGATAGATTCGTCAAGATCGATCATGGCCGAAAAAAACCTCGATGTACTGCTGCATATCATCATGGAGAAAGTCTCTGTTGTGCTTCGCGCCGACCGTTCCAGTCTTTTTCTGGTCGATGAACAGCGAGAGAATCTCTGGTCGCGTGTCGCCCAGGGTATGACAAAGTTTAATATTGAAATCGGAAGAGGTATCGCAGGTATGGTGGCCTGCAGCGGCGAGACGGTCAATATTGCCGACGCCTACAACGATGCGCGCTTCAACCCCGATGTTGACAAACAGACCGGCTATCGCACAAAATCCATTCTCTGCATGCCCGTCTACGACACATCCGGATTAATCGCCGGTGTTATTCAGGTACTCAACAAGATCGACGGCTCCCCCTTTACCAAAAAAGACGAGGATCTGCTTGCGGCGTTTTCCTCGCTCGCGGGCATATCGCTGACCAACGCGAAAGCATGGACCGACATTCAGAAACAGAAAGAAGAGCTTGAAATCCGTATCGAAGAGCGCACCCATGATCTTATTGAGGCACAGATAAAATCAAATTCGCTTTTACGCAACATTCTGCCTGCAGCCATCGTCGAAGAACTGAAACAGTACAACCGGGTTAAACCCCGCCAGCACGAAGAAGTGACGGTCATGTTCACCGACTTCGAGGGCTTCACCAGGGTCTCAGAGCAGATGCCCCCCGAAGAGCTGCTGCACGAGCTTGACAACTGCTTCGACTACTTCGATTCGGTAATAGAGCGCTACAATCTCGAAAAGATCAAGACCATCGGTGACGCATACATGTGCGCCGGCGGCATACCCATCGAGAACCGTACCAACGCCGTCGACGCGGTGCTTGCGGCCATCGAGATTCAGAAATTCATGAATCAGATCGGCGTCATTCGCTGCGCAATGGAACTGCCCTACTGGGCACTGCGCATCGGCATTCACACCGGCCCCGTTATCGCCGGTGTTGTCGGAAAACACCGCTTCGCCTACGACATCTGGGGCGACACGGTAAATACCGCCTCGCGCATGGAATCGTGCGGTACAATCGAGACCGTCAACATATCACACAGCACCTACATGAAAGTGAAAGACTTCTTCAGATGCTCCTACCGCGGCAAGGTGAAGGCGAAACACAAGGGCGAGATCGACATGTACTACGTCGATTCCATTCTGCCCGAACTGTCAGTCGACGGAAACGGGGATGTGCCGAACGACGGGTTTTTCGCCCGCTACCGCCTGCTCGAAGAAGGCCGCTGAACACAGGCTCCGTATTATTCTTGCCTTTCACGCACAGCGATGCACTCTGACCGGTATCTGAGCGGCTGCAGCATTTCAATTTAGCGGAGACACTTATGAACACCTTCGGAAGAATCTTTCGCGTGCACATCTACGGTGAATCGCACGGCAGCGGTACCGGCATTCTCATTGACGGCTGTCCCGCGGGTATTCCCCTTGCAAGAGAAGATTTTGAAGCCGACATGGCGCGCCGCCGCAGCGGCAAAAAGGGCACGACCCCGCGCCAGGAGCCCGATCTGCCGCAGATCATGAACGGCGTGTATGACGCGCACACGACGGGTGCCCCGATAAATATTTTTATAGAAAACACTAACACCCGTTCCAGCGATTACGAAAAATTCAGATCTGTTCCCAGACCGGGGCACGCGGACTTTACCGCGAATATGAAATACAACAACTTCGACGACCGTCGCGGCAGCGGCCATTTTTCGGGACGGGTCAGTGCGGGACTCGTCGCCGCGGGTGTCGTGGCGAAGAAAATTCTCGAAGACACCCGAATCACCTCGAGCCTGATTTCGGTCGGCGGCAGCGCCGATATCGAAGCGATGCTCGATTCCATCGACGGCAGCGGTGATTCGCTCGGCGGCATCGTCGAAACGGTCGTCACCGGCGTCCCGATCGGTCTCGGTGAGCCCTATTTCGATTCGGTCGAAGCGAGCATCGCGCACATCGTCTTCGCGATCGGCGCGACAAAAGGCATCGAGTTCGGTTCGGGTTTCGCCGCCGCCGCGATGCGGGGCAGCGAACATAACGACCCGATCGTTTCAGTAGAGGGCAAAACCTCGTCAAACAACGCGGGGGGGATAAACGGCGGCATCTCGAACGGCAATGACATCGTGTTCAGGGTCGCGGTGAAACCGACATCGAGCATTTCGCTGCCGCAAAAGACCATCGACCTTTCAAGCGGAAAAATGACCGAACTTCTGGCCGAAGGCCGCCACGATCAGTGTATCGCACTTCGCATCCCCGTCGTAATCGAGGCTGCGACCGCTATCGCTCTTGCCGACCTCTCACTCCTTGCAAAAGCGACACGGGCACTCAGGCGATAAGGCTCATATTTTTGCAAACAAGGTTCACACGAAACAACCTTGAAGGAGGTCACTGCGATGAAAACATTTCTGTTGATAACGCCGCTTGTTCTGCTGATAGCAGCCTGTAATACAGGATCTTCCGATTCGGAGTACCGGTCCGACATTGAACAGCGGCAGTGGAAAATCGGTATAGCCCCCATTCCCCGCAATTTCGGTACGGCCACCACTGAAGACTGGCTTGATATGTTCACCAATATCGGCGAGTGTGCCGAACTCATCACCGCACAGAACCCCTGGCGTGATAGCGCGGCCAAATCGGGAGAGATTCCCGAATTCATTCAGCTCATGTGTGAACAGCGCAATACATACGGATACGATGTCCTGTGCGGCATCAACTTCTTCGAACAAAGCGGCGCCTACGATCCGATTCTTGCACTTGAAAGCGCTCCGGTCAATGACTGGACAAACGACGAGGCTGCCGGGTTATACAGCGCAGCCGCTGAAAGGATATGCGCGCAGTACAAGCCCCCCTATTTTGCGCTGGCACTCGAAGTCAACGCATACTATCTGAAACACCCCGATGATTTTGCAAGATTTCTCGACAGATATACGGCCATGTACGATAGAATAAAAACCGTTTCACCTGATACGAAAGTTTTTGTGACCTTTCAGCTTGAAATGATGAAAGGCATCGGCGATGACACATGGGGAATGACTGTAGAGCCTCACTGGGAAATGATCGAGCGTTTCGGAGACCGGCTTGATCTTCTCGTTTTCACAAGCTATCCTGAAGTTGAATACTCGCAGGCGACTGCTATTCCCGACACTTATTACAGCGAAATACGCGATCACAGCAATTTGAAAACGGCAATTGCTGAAATCGGCTGGAGTTCGACAAAATATTCAGAAGAAGATCAGACAGCATTTCTCGAAAGGTCTGTAAAACAGCTCGATACGCTTGATATGGAGTTCATCAACTGGATATTCATGCATGATCTTCCCGGTGACGGCCCGCTCAAAAAGACTGGACTTCGCAATCCGGACGGAAGTGAAAAAGAGGCATGGAACAGCTGGTGTACCCTGAGAAAACTGCCCTATAAAGAAGGGCGCACTTCGCTTCAGCCCTTCACTGTCCGAATTTTTCTCTGAGTCCCTCGACTACCAGAAAAGCCGCCGGGCAATAAAGCGTATTGGTAAGCAGACGAAACAGCTTCGCGTGTACGTTCTTCTCATCAGTATGCGGATACTCAACACATGCCCGCGGTCGCGCATCATAGACGAAACAGCGGTTATCGTCCTGAATAAAGGGACAGGGCATCGATTTAAAAACATGATCCCCATCCTCATCCACCTGCAGATACCTGGCGACAAAGCTCCCCCGCTTCATGCGAAACAGTGAAGCAAGCCGGTTTATGTCAGTCTCGTTGAGACGCGGACCGAGCACTCTGCAGCAGTTCGCACACAAAGAGCAGTCAATTTTCTGAAAAGCCTCCTCGTGAAGGCTTTGCACAGTGTCTTCGAAATCTCTGATCTTTTTTTTCGAGAGCATATGAATACACTTCTCGTTTTGCGCATATCTCACCTTTGCACTTGAAAGCAAAGATTCATATTCCTTTTTCATTAAGCCGTTCCTGATTGGCAACACCCGCCTCTACGCGCTGCGCGAATTTTTACACCGTTCCACCATGGCGACCGCCTTTTGCACAAGGCCGCGGGCAAAGTCATTGATATCGTCAATTTCGTTCGTTTGAAACCTGAACCCTATCGCACCGGGGTGTCCCCCTCCGTTCTCGATACTGTTTTCACTGAGAAAATCGCGCAAATCAAGCGTCTTAAACAGATGGCTTCTTCTAAGCCGGAACTGTACGAGATCTTTTCCGGTCTCCATATCGAAGTAGGCGACAAGTCCGAGGTGTCCGCTCTTCTCGGCAAGGGTGTCGGCAATCGTCTTCGCGACCGAAACGAAGATATCCTGACCGAACTCGTCATGCATGTAGCGTGATTCGTCTTTGTCGAGTACCGCATAATCCACATAGGTGTGCGACTGAAACTTCTCGAGAAATTTGCGGTAACAGCGCTCTTCGTTCGTCGACAATGCGCTGATCGCCTTAAAGACCTCTTCCTTGGAGGCGAGATTACCAGAACCGCTATGAGTCTTCAGAGACAGCATGCGGTCAAAGATCTGGCTGATCAGATCGTAAAACCAGCGCTCCTCCTCTGACTTGAGGTACTTGCCCATACGCGAATCACTGATTATCCCCGTGATCAACGATAGTACAAGATTGCGCGTAAAAAGTTCTGATATCTGGTACTTGTCGAGAAGCTCGGCTCTCTTTTCCAGTTCAAGCGTCATCAACCCTATAAGCTCACAGGTCGAAGACGCGGCGTCGACCAGCGAAAACGACTCGTCACCGATGTAACGGGCATCGGCGGCAAGATGATGGTCTATTTCAATTACCGGACGATCCGCTGAAAAAACGGGTTGCAGCAAATCGAAGCCTTCAATCATCGACGGTTTCGGCGTGTCCAGAACTGCGATCAACTGTATGTCGGACGGAAACTCCTCAACCGAGGAAGCGATATCGATGGAGTTATAGCGGCATATCGCGAGCAGATAGGCGTATCCCTGCTGCACCTCTCCAGGCAGGTAAATGCACACCCTTTTGTGCATCTTTCCGGCCAGAAGCCCGAAGGCCACCATCGAAGCGATACAGTCCTCGTCGGGATGGGTGTGACCCAGCAATAGAATACACTCACGTCCGTCAACGAGATCTATTATCGCGTTGATTATTTCCTTTTTCTTTTCCTTGTTCGCAATGGCAGTCTTGCATACATCACTTCGTTCAAGCGGCATAATCACACCTCTGCATCGCGTTATCTTTCAGATTTACAGATCCGGTTCCGGAGTAAGCGCCCTGTCACGTCCTTCCTCTTTGGCACGGTATAGTGCCTTATCCGCAGCCTCTTTCAGTTCGTCGAGATTTTGTGCGTGTATCGGATACACGGCGACACCGATACTGCACGAGATACGCAGCTCGGGATGCTCGGGAAATTCCATTGAGCGCATCACATCGCAAAGTCTTCGGCAGCGCGCAAGTGCGTCTTCGGGCGGCGAATCGGGAAACAGGAAGGTGAACTCATCCCCCCCGTAACGAACCAGGATGTCCGATTGCGCAAAAGCCTCGGAAAAGCGTTTCGACATCTCAACGATGACACGGTCACCGAAGGGCAGACCATATGTCGCGTTGAGGGATCCGAATCGATCGAGATCGAACATCGCATACGAAAAATATTTGTTTTCCATCTTCGCGCGGCGAAACATGGAATCGACGGAATCTTCGAGATAACGGCGGTTGAACAACCCTGTTGCCTCGTCTGTAATCGCGCGACGCCGCGCGTTTTCGCCCCACTGAACCATCTCCGAGACGAAACGGCCGGTCGATGAAAGCCGCTGCGCACTTATCTCAAGCATGCGCCGTAAAATCTTGACCGCCGCTTCGGGAGCGCTTTCGATCAGCTTCAGAAAATCGGCGGCCTGCAATGACAGAAGCTCGGTCTCCTGCAGGGCGACGGCGGTAGCTGAACGGGGAAGTTGCTCGATAATCGACATCTCGCCGAAAAAGTCTCCCGTCTTTATTTCCGAGATCGTAAGTTCCTTTCCATCGCTGAGGGTAACGGTAATCGCGATCTTTCCGCTGAGGACCATGAACATCTCGGCACCCGCATCACCCTCTCTGAAAAGCGTCTGCCCCTTTTCGACCCTCAGACCGTTCATCAGAGACAGAAGCATCTGAAACTCAGAAGCCTCCAGGTCAGAGAAAATTTCAACTTTTTTCAGCAGAAACTCCGCAGCGGTCATCTACACCTCCCCGGGAAAGAGAATCATGTTGCCGCCGCGGCTGCGACCGAGAAGAGGAAGCTCATGGGCGAGCGCTATCAGTTCAGAAGAGCTTTGCGCATGATCGGGAAACAGCGAAACACCGAAGCTGACAGTGACGGTGAAAGGTTCATTGTTGGTACAGGAACTGACATTGAGTTCGTTCATCAGCAGGCGTATACGTTCGGCCTCTTTTTGCGCGGCATCACGTTCACGCCCCGGCAGCACGAGTGCGAGTTCGTTGCCCATGTAGCGGACACAGATATCCCCCTCGCAGGTATGTCGGGCCAATTCGGCAGCCATGAGCACGATAACCGTATCACCGGCCTCGTGTCCGTACGTGTCGTTTATCTGCTTGAAGTTATCGGGCTTGAACATGAGAAGCGCCAGTTTATCGTGTTTTTTAAGAAGCTGCGGCAGCTCCTCTTCGAGATAGGTCTTGTTGAACAGACCCGTCAGTTTGTCTCCGTAGACCTGCTTTTTCAGTTCCTGTACGAGCGGCGAATTCTCTTTAATCGCGGCAATCGCCTTTCGCTGGCGGGCGGCGGTATCGCGCAGGTAGCAAAAAAGCATACGCGCCCCCAATGCAGGGTGACTTGCCCAGACATCGGCTATATTCTTGTCTCTTGAGGGAAACAGAAACAACTGAGACTGTTCGGGAACCCGGGCGATTTCGTTATGCACCAGACCCACAAGAAGCTCCATCTCTCCGAAAGAATCGCCCGGCAAAAGCCGCGCGATCAGCGACTCCTGTACCGCTTTGCCCTCGGGAACGGCAGAGTCAGCCCGTATGATATCGACCGATCCGCTGCATACCACATAGAAGTGCGAAGCCTTGTCGCCGGGAACGAAAAGCTCCCTGTTTTCGGCGTATTGCACCACTTCGGCGTAGTCCACAACGGTCTTGAGCTCGCTTTCGCTGAGTCCGGAAAAAATGGCAACATTTGAAAGTAAGCCCGCAATAGATTTATATTGTATTGTTTTATTGTCCATTGGCACCTTTTCAACCGCAAGTATACAGGAGCCGAAGCTGCGGTCAATTGTTTGTTGCAATTCGTATTAATATTTTTACGCAACACGATGATCGGAGCGGGTGAAAAGGTCAGTTTTTCGGTGCAACGCGTTCAGGCCACAGGGCCGCCAGGCGCTCGGCTATCTGTTTTTCACTGCCGTTATTCGTCGGATTGTAAAGCGCCGTCGCCTCGTAGTTCAGCGGAAAATAATCCGCTTTGACAAAGTTTCCCTCATAATCATGGGGATAGCGGTAGCCCCGGGCTCTGCCCTCTTCGCGCATCAGCTTTGTCGGCGCATTGGTGAGCACCGGCGGAATCTCGGGCACCTTCTGCGCGACAAGTTCCAGTGCGCGTCCGAGGGCGAGATAGGCTGCATTGCTCTTGGGGGAACAGGCCAGAAAAACCGCGGTCTGTCCGAGAATAATGCGGGCTTCGGGCATGCCTATATTCTGCACTGCGGTCATTGCCGAGACCGCAATGGAAAGCGCCTGCGGCGAGGCGTTTCCCACATCCTCGCTGGCGAAAATCACCATCCTGCGCGCAATAAAAAGCGCATCTTCACCGCGCTCGATCATGTGCGCCAGATAGATGAGGGCGGCATCGGGATCGCTGCCGCGCATCGATTTTATAAAGGCGGATATCGCATCGTAATGGCGGTCACCGCTTTTGTCGTAGTAGCCGGCAAGATCCTTTCTGGCGCCCTCTATTGCCGCCTCGTTTATCGCACGGCCTTCGGCAAGCTGGGCAGTGGTTTCAATGATGTTGAGCATTCGGCGCGCATCGCCGTGCGCCATGGCGATGATGGACGCTTTTGCCTCAGGCGTCACGGTGTAGGTCTTGAAAAGATCATCCTTCTCAAAGACACGCAAAAAGAGTTCTTCCAGATCGGCATCACTGAGCGCATTCAGCCGTACAAGCCGGCTTCGCGAAAGCAGAGGGGGGATGACGCTGAACGAGGGATTCTCCGTGGTGGCGCCAAGCAGAATAACATCACCCGACTCGACCGCACCGAGCACCGCGTCCTGCTGCGCCTTGTTGAAACGGTGAATCTCGTCGATGAAAAGGATTGTCGACTGCCCGTACATGGCGTTTTGCCTTCCCTTCTCTATCGCCTTGCGAACGTCTGAAACGCCCGATTCGACCGCAGAGAGAAAGAAGGCCTCGATATTGAGACTCGATGCGATTATGCGGGCAATCGTTGTCTTGCCGCAGCCGGGTCCGCCGTAGAGCAGCAGCGAAAAGGGGCTGCGCGTCTCTATCATGCGATGGATGATCTTGCCTTTCGAAACGACATGCTTCTGCCCGACAATCTCGTCGATCGTACGGGGCCGCATGCGTTCGGCCAGGGGGATACGAAACTGATTATGAAGGGCTTCCATTTCGCTAACTGTAAGGGCTGAGGAATGTCATAAGGGAAGATCTGAAAAGCAGCTGCTGATAATCCCCTTGTAGTCGCATATTCATAAAAAAAGGGAGCGTCCGCTCCCTCTTCGTCAGCCTCTGCTGGCAGACTTTCTCGACTTTGACTGTGCAGCCATTCGTCTGATTTTTTTCAATCTGCGTCGCTCGGCTTCTTCGCGTTTGCGCTTCTTTTCTTCAGAAGGCTTTTCGTAGTAGCGTCTGCGTTTGAGCTCTTTGAAAATGCCCTCAAGTGCCATCTTTTTCTTGAGGTTCTTGAAAGCTTTTTCAATATCGCCGCTATCAACAGAGACAATCAGCGGACTTGACATCCGTCATCACATCCTTTTTTGTTTAATTTATTCCACGCTAACAGGCGGCATCAGTGCGTCAACACAAAAAAAGGGTTGACTAATCCTTGCAGCGATGCCGCTGTAAGTACAGCAACGGCGCATCCACTGTTCGTTTCTGCTTGCACATCGCCGTGCTCTCCTGCCTGACGGGAAATTGCCGGTATTATACAAAAAAAACCGCGAACGAGCGGGAAAAACAGGGATTAATTCAAAAATGAACAGAAAAGTGTTACTATTTGTTCTTATAGCAGCTACTTTGTCCACCTCATGTCTTTATAAAGAGGTCGGTACCGTTACCCATGTACGAGGCTTCAACCACCGTGTCATATTCGATTGCGATCTGGCCTGGGAGCAGGCGCTTCATTGCGTACCAGCTGACTGCCCCGCCAGCATAGCCGACAATCTCTCGCTGGCCGAGGTCTACTACTACAGCTTCGACGGTAAAATTCACCGCGGTCAGATACTCATCGACTACCGTCTCGCCGATGACGTACAGCAGGTGTTCAAAACCGCTCTTGAAGTCCGTTTTCCCCTGTACGGGGTCATACCGATCGATCACTCATCCTATGAATGGAATAACTTTTTTATCAAGCCTTCGGGAAACACCTACTCGTTTCATTACCGCAATATCGTTCTTAAACAGGATAAACTCTCATTGCACGCTGCCGGACAGGCGATAGATCTCAATCCGGTACTTAACCCTTTTAAAAAGTGGGGACACACATTCCCCCCCGATGGAAGCTACGATCCCTCTGTACCCGGAACACTCTACAAAAACCATCCCATCGTACAGGCCTTCGAAAGCCTCGGCTGGAAATGGGGCGGAGACTGGCGTCCCGGTGATTATATGCATTTTCAAAAACCCATCGATTCGTCTCTTGATATTCGCGTCGCACGTAACGAGAGGGTCATAAAGTGGCCATTCGAAACGCATTACGATACGCAAACCAATCGATACTACTATAGTCGCGCAAAAATCATAAGGGAACAGATTTCTGTTTCACCGTAATTATAGAAGAGAGAGCTTAAACCCTCTCTTTTTTTTGCACAGCGCAAACCTCGCAGTTCAGCTTGATTTTTCCGAACAATCCGCTCGGCTTTCCCTCTCCACCGATGTCGCAATCACAGAATTTCTCCTTCACAAGTTTCGTAAAACGGAAATTCACGGTTAACTACGGCTGTTAGCTGCATCACTCACACATTGTTATTTTTCGAGTATCGCAGCATGCTCAAGCATCGAATTTCTCCTTGATTTTTGCCAGAAATTGGCTTTTTTGATGAAACCACGCCAACATTTGACAGAAAGCTATTTTTAGGCTATATACCAAACGGTAACTTTATTATTTTGTTACCATATACATACCATTAACGACAATAAATGGTAAACGTATACATTCTCATTTACAACAATATCCTGAAAGCAACAGGGATACACATGGATAAAGAGGACAAAGATGTTTGAAGACAATTTGAACGCAGAGCATATCCTTTCCAACATACCCTGTGCGATACTCGTGCTCGACAGTGAAAACAAAATCGTGTTTGCAAACGAACATATTCAACAGCTCTGCGGCTATTCGCGCGAAGAACTGCTGGGCCATGATCCTGAAATGATCGGAATCGGCACCGACAATCCGGGCAACAGGTGGTGGGACTGGACAAAAGGGACAACGATACGCCGGCACGCAAGCATTCGCGACAGACACGCACAGAAACTGGATGTCCTTATAAACGCCATAAGAAGCGGTGAAAGCAAAAACGATCATCTGTATCTGAGCATAGTTGAACTGTCACGTCCTGACGAATGGGCAATCGCCGCGAAGAAAAGCGATGTCAGCCGTGATCATTTCATGGGACTTATCGGAAAAACCCCGCAGATGCAGGAGCTCTACGACCTCATCGAACTTGCCAGCGAAACAACGGTCAATGTCATCATTCAGGGTGAAAGCGGTACAGGAAAAGAACTGGTCGCATCGGCAATTCACCACAGCTCCTCACGGTCTGATAAACCCTTTATTCGCGTTAACTGTGCGGCCATCGCCGAAACGCTTCTGGAAAGCGAACTCTTCGGTCATGTCAAGGGCGCCTTCACCGGTGCCTATCGTGATACGATCGGCAAATTCGAAGCCGCCCACGAAGGCACAATACTTCTCGACGAAATAGGCGAGGTAACACCGGCCATGCAGGTAAAACTGTTACGGGTTCTACAGGAACGGGTAATTACCAGGGTGGGCGATCATCACGAACGTGCGGTTGATTTGCGAATAATTGCGGCAACGAATAAAAACCTGCGATCACTCGTGCAAAAAAACCTCTTTCGGGAAGACCTCTTTTACCGGCTCAATGTATTTCCCCTGCACGTTCCCGCCGTTTCCGAGCGCAAGACCGATATCCCCCTGTTATGCGCGCATTTTCTTGAAAAATTTCGCAAACAGGGCGAAAAGAACATCACTTCAATTTCGACAGACGTTATGCGGCTTTTTATGCTCTACTGCTGGCCGGGAAACGTTCGCGAACTCGAAAATACCATTGAACACGCCTTCGTCGTATGTAAGACCGATGAGATCAGCATGCAGGATCTTCCCTACGAACTGCGAATCAAGGCCGTTCGGGAGGGTATCTGCGCCGGGAAAGCGGCGGAACTTCCCAAAGGCGTTATGACCTTTAAGCCGAATAACGCTGCGAAAAACGGCCGCTTATCGATCACTGCCGAACAGCTGAAAGCCGAACTCGCCCGTCATAACGGCAATAAATCCGCGACAGCCCGGGCATTGGGTATCAGTAAAGTCGGCTTGTGGAAAAAAATGAAAAAAATGGAGATTGAATAGGCGGCAGAACGGACAGATTCCCTTACTTTTTCAATCTTCTCAGTTGACAAAATTTCAGTCAGACAGAATCTTCGCGACAGGCCGCAGAACGGCTCCATTATCGCAAAGGAAAACAATGATGCCCCTTATTCTCGAAAACAAGGCCCTCAAGCTTGAAATACAAAAACCCGGCGAAAAATACAGAGGCTCGCGTTTCGACTGGAGCGGACAGATTGTGCAGATCAGCAGCGGCAGAGGGATAACATTTTGCTGCACCGAAAGCACCGATCCCTCCACCTTCGACGCGCTGGGGCGCGGGCTCTACAATGAATTCGGCATTGACAGCCCCGTCGGCTACGACGAAACCCCGGTGGGCGCTTACTTTCACAAGATCGGCACCGGTCTCGTACTTCGCGACTCGAGCGGCCCCTATGATTTCTACAAGCCGGTAGCGGTACAAGCCCTCGATTACCGCGTCGAAGCATCGGCACTGTCGGTTCGATTCGAAACCGAGGCTCCCGAAGGGGGGGGATACGCCTACCGTCTCGTCAAGATAATCACCCTGTGCGACAATACTTTCTCAATCTGGTATGAACTAACAAACACCGGAACAAAAAAAATCGAGACAAATGAATATGTGCACAATTTTCTTTCGATCGGAGAAAGAGCGATTAACCGTGACTACGAGCTTTCTTTTCCTCACCGTCTTGATCAGAAAAAATTCGGAGAAACAGTCAACCCCGAACGACTTGTTCTGATAGGCGAAAACAGCATCAGCTGGAAAGCTCCCTTGCGCGAACAGTTCTTTTTCAGCCATCTCGAAGCCGGTTCCAACGATCGGGCGAGCTGGAAACTCACTAACCGCAAAGAGGGACTTTCTATAAGCGAATCATCCCTTTTCAAAGCGCTTCGCATCAACCTGTGGGGTAATGTTCATGTGGTAAGCCCCGAAATATTCTTCGGTATATCAATTGCCGCGGGAGAAACGATAAGCTGGCAGCGCATTTACGAAATCAACGGGTTATGAGCTTCGCACGTTCCACGTACCTCCCAATCTTTTCTTGAAAAATAAATATTCAGCACTATACTGAAATGATACGCATTTACCCCGGAGGCCATGGTCCGGGGTAAACGCAGATCAATACAAACAGATACTTTCATATTCCCTGACAAAAGGTACGGCAGGCGTGGCGACAAAAAATGAAGCGATAAGGGTTGCACGGTTAAAAGTAGAAAATGAAACGGGAGAGATACTTATCCCCATCTCTTCGAACAAACCGGATATTCCCGACCAGATTCAACGCCGATGGCAGCGGATCGTCGATATATGCGCACGAATAATGAATGCCCCTTCGGGACTCATCACCCATCTGACCAGCGAGAACCTCGAAATTTTTGTCGCCAGCATGACAAAGGGCAACCCCTACAAGAAAGACGACCATGATTTGCTTGGCATCGGCATGTTCTGTGAAACGGTGGCGGGAAGGCGACGGCCCATGACCGTCCAGGATATCAATGACTCGGAGTACTGGAAGGGAAACCCTCATGCCTCTTTCGGGATGCAATCGTACATGGGAGTGCCGATTCAGTGGAGCGACGGAGAAATTTTCGGCACCATGTGCATACTCAACGACAGAACACATACGTTTACCGATGATTTCAAGTCGCTTCTTTTCGAATTCAAGGAGATAATTGAAACCGATCTCGAAAATGTACTGCTCAATGAAGAGCTTAAAAAAAAGATTTCAGCGCATGAACTGCAAATGCGCGAGCTGCATCACCGGATCAAGAACCAGTTCAATATGCTGCTTGGAATGATTTCCCTGCACGAGATCGCTGCCGAGGAAGACATATCATCTCTGTTAAACGATTTACAGAACAAAATCCGAACGCTGTCACTTCTTCATGAGAAACTGCACATGAAGGCGACCGATGAACTGCTTGATCTGCGGAGTTATCTGAACGACCTGTATGAGCTGATAATAAAAGATTTTCTGGATCTTAAAGTCGTACTCAGCACCGATATCGACGATGTTACGCTCACCCTCGAAACCGCCCTGCCTCTAGGGCTCATATTCACCGAACTGCTGAGTAACTCCATCAAATACGCCTTCGGAAGAGAGCGGGCAAATGCGCTCTCTCTGCGCATTAAAAAGGATGGACAATCACGGCTCTCGATAGAATACTTTGACAACGGTTCCGGGTATCCCGGCAATATCGAAGAGCTGTCATCATCCTCACTCGGATTAAGCCTCGTACGGATGATGACGGAGCAGCTTGGCGGAAAGATGCAACTTTCCACAGATGCTAAAGGGGCGATTTTTCGGGCAGTGATAAATCAGCCGGAATGACAGGCAGTTCCTCTCAGAAGTCTGCATTTTTCACGGCACCGCTTTTTGCGCCCTTCCTGGTGCGCCGATATATCTTGATGTCCATCGCGGGGAGTTTTGTGAGTACTAGAAACGCAATCCATCTTATCGTTGCTCTCGTGTCCTTTATGGCTGCCACAATGCTGCTTGCCTTTCCCTCGCAGCCAAGTGCCCCTCCAGTCAATCTGAACGCCTACGACATGTTCATCGCAAAAGGTTTTTCCGAAGAGTGGACACTCATGGGACCGCCGGCCCTGCTCTCAAAAAGGTTAACGCCTGCCCCCAAAGGGAGAGCCGTGCGGTTGAAGCTTTTGACGCAATTGACGAACGAAGATGACAGCAAGGGTTTCTTGCATGATAATCCGGCACAGCATTTCAGCCTGTTCCAGAGATTCCAATACCGGGAAAACGCGAGCCGTACATACCGCTTACCGGGTCTTGCCCTGGCCGCCATCGGTGACAACTGGGAAATCTACCTTAACGGACAATTGCTGATAAGCGAATTTGATCTTAATGCCGACGGCTCCATCAGAAAACACCGCCACAGCAGAAAGGTTCTTGTAGGGCTGCCGCAAAACCTTCTGAGAAACGGAGAAAACGTCATTCTGATTCACATCTACGGCGATCCGTCCAATGCCCGAACCGGACTGTACCGCAGCAGTCCTTTTATGATCGGCGACTACGAGCAGCTTCAGCGTGATTTCTCTGAGCTGTACATACTCGTGCTCATGTTCATCTTCCTTGCGGTCGGTCTTTACCATATCAATCTTTTTGTGCTGAACCGGGACACCTATAACGTATTTTTCACCCTCTCATCTATCGCCTATTTCGTATATTTCATTTCCAGAACTGCCTTCGTTGAGCAGCTCTCTCTGGACACCTATCTGCTGATGCGTGTAGAGTACATATCACTGTATCTTATATTTCCCCTCTTCGGAATGCTCTTCGAGCTGATACTGCTCAAACGCGTAACCCGGTTCATGAAGGTGGTCGCCGTTTTCAATGGCATACTCGTCGCGCTGACGATGTTTTGTTCGATGGCATGTGCGGATAAACTGCTCCTGCTGTGGCAGTGTTGCGCCCTGATTCCCCTCGTCTACACCGTCTTCTATCTGTTCACACGTTCGTTATGGCGCGATCTGAAAGAAGCCTTCAGATCAAAACAGCAAGGTCATCTGCACGCTATGGGAAAAACCCTTCTGAAAAAGGAATCGGGCAACCTCGTGCTGGGAGGAATCATTATTTTCTCCTGCATAGTGTTTGATATCATCGATTCGGTATTTCTTGCAAAGGCGCTCATGGTATCACAGTACGGATTCACCCTCACCATAATCGGCCTCGAGATGGTTCAGTCAAACCGCTATTTGACCATGCAAAACAGTATAAAATCGCTCAACACCGAACTGAACAGAAGAATGATAGATCTCGACATCGCCTTTATGCAAAAAAGCGCATCCGAAAAGCGCTACCGCTTCATTGTTGAAGGATCAAACGAGATATTCTTCACCCTGGACAACTCACTTCGAATAAAGTCCTGCAATGATGCGATAAACCCCATACTTTTTTATGACGCAAAAGAGATAATAGGCAGACAGTTTCCCGATCTCGTACATCCCGGCAGAATCGATACGACCCTTACGAACGAGATACTGCGCGAAAAGATGGAACTGCTCGAAACCACCGGTGAAGCGGTCACCTTTACGGCAAGCTTTCGATCCGAATACATGGATGAACCGGTAGAACTGATAGTCTGTCTTCAGACGATAATCTTCGAAGGGGAAAAGGAGATAATAGGGAGAATGCGCAAGCAAAGCGAAGACTCCCTGCTTCGTTACCTGAATTCCGAAAAACAGCAGTATGTGATATCGAATTACATCTATCTTGCCGAAGACGTCGCACAACGTTTAACGCGAAACATGCAGCGCTACGTCTCCGCAGGCGAAACCAGACTCTGCCGCACAGCGCTGCGTGAGATGATAATCAACGCGATTGAACACGGTAACATGCAAATCGGTTTTGAAGAAAAGTCGCATGCAATGGCGACGAACAGCTACAAACAGCTGTTGAAAGAACGGCAGCGGGATCCGCTTGTAAGCAAGCGGCACGTCAGCGTCAGTTCGTTGATCACCGCAGAGTCGGCCGAATTTGTCGTAAGCGATGAGGGAAACGGTTTCGACATCACAGAAATTCTCAGCAGGACGGGTTTCGACCCCGAAACAGGCATTTTGCCCCACGGCAGAGGCATCACCATAACCAAAGGTATTTTCGATCTGGTGGAGTACAACAGTAAGGGCAACAGCGTACGCCTTGTAAAACACTTCACTGTTACTTAGCTGCGCAGAATGCACTCCAGCGAAGGAAGTGCCTCTCCATCATAATTGAACAGTGCCTGATTCGCCCATTCATTCCCCCCCGGTCCCGGATCTTCGATATACCGTAGTGAAGCCTGATTCGCCCACCCCGATCCTTTCACCGGAATCCAGCCGGGCTCCCAGTAAAAAAAACCGCGCCCCCGCCTCATGGCCACATTTCTTATACGGGAAATCAGCGCCGAAAGAAATTCGCATTGTCCCTCTTTCGTCATCGGAAAAGGAACCTTTTCGACAAGAGCGGGTTTTGTCGCCATGCCCTTTCGCTCGTGCAGGGACAGGCCTTCCCGTGAGCTGTAATCCTCGACAGTGAAGCCCATCGATGTTTCGACGACGACGATATCCTTTTCATAACGAAGCGCCATGTCGTTCATGTTGTGTTCGAGCCCCTCAAGCGTTCCGTGCCAGAATGGATAATACGAAAGTCCCATCACATCGAAATCGCCTCCGCGCTGCATGAAATTATCGAACCATTCACGATACAGCTCGTTGTTTCCCCCCTGATCGAGATGAATCATCACCTGACATTCGGGAAGCACCGAACGAAGGGCCCGGATCCCGGCCTTCACAAAACGCGCGATCGCATCGTAATTCGGCCGTTTTGCCCTGGGCCACAGCAGGCCGTTGCTGATCTCGTTGCCTATCTGCACCATCGCGGGACGCACACCTTGATCAACAAGAGCCCGCAAGGTCGATTCGGTAAACCCGTACAGGGCATCTTCAAGCGCCGAATCGGAATAATTGTTCCATGCACGGGGAACAAACTGCTTGCCGGGATCGGCCCAGAAATCGCTGTAGTGAAAATTAAGAAGCAGTTTGAAACCATGTTGCACGCAGCGTTTGCCGAGAGCGATTGTCGTTGCAAGATCGTTTGTGCCCGCGCCGAAAGGCTCACCCGTCGGTGAAAACGGATCGTTCCACAACTTCAGACGTATCCAGTTAAAACCGTAGTCGAAGAGAATCTCGGGAAGCGGTCGCTCCCGCCCCTTGTCAAAATAGCGGGCTCCCAGTTTTTCCAGCTCGTCAAGCGTCGATATGTCAG
>JAEWVL010000375.1 GCA_023396665.1 Spirochaetota bacterium | reverse complement strand
CTTCGGCCGCATGGGCAAAGGCGGCATGGTGCATCTGATGAGCCCGGCCAGCGCGGCCGCAGCCGCCGTCGAAGGCTGCATCAGCAATTCACCCTTGTACAAGGGTTAAGGGGGGATATACCTACTATGAAAACATTTTCAGGCGAAGTCCTGTTTCTCGACAGATCGGACATCAACACAGACGAGATCATTCCCGCGAAGTATCTGACCGAGCTTACAAAAGAGGCCCTCAAGCCCTTCACGCTTGAAGATCTCAAGCTCGACACCTTCGACGCGAAGCGCGATCTGGCCGGAAAGGCCCTCATCGTGACGCGCGCCAACTTCGGCTGCGGATCATCGCGCGAACACGCGCCCTGGGCCCTCGAAGTCAACGGCATCAACGCCGTCATCGCCGAAAACTTCGCGCGCATCTTCAGACAGAACATGTTCAACTGCGGCATGTGCGCGATCGAGCTTTCCAAAGAGACGATCGACGGTCTTTTCAGAAAGTATGCAGGCAGGAAGACTGTCGCGTCGGTCGATCTTGCCGCACAGAAGATTTCTTTCGAATGCGAAGGCTCGAAAGAAGAGATCGCATGCGCGGTTTCAGGCTTTGACGCCGAACTGGTGAAAGCCGGCGGATGGGTCAATTTCGCCGACAGCCGTTACTGATAGCAAAACAAACCCGTGAAGGTCGGTGATACGACCTTCACGGGTTTACTCCCCTGCCATCAACTCCCTGACAGTTTTTCCGAGAAATTTTATCACATTTTCATATGTGTATTTTGTGATTTGTTCACAAAAAGACACAAACTCTTTTTCAGATAGAAGCACGATTAATTGCGGTCACTTCACAGGCACAACGCTGTTTAATTTCCATCGAACAGGCGCCATAACGGCGGCAAGATTACATTTCCCCCCCTAAAGCCGGGAAAATACCATGGAGCGTTGACTATGAAAAACATACTGCTTATAGCAATAGCGGGCATTCTCCTTACTTCTTCGATTTACGGCGAAAATCTGCTCGGATCCAATTTCCCCTTCGAAGACGGGAGCAAGAGCGAAGATGAAACCCAGACACTTCTCGGAGGAGACACCATCTCTTTCAGCGGTTTCGGCGGTATGTACTCATCGACAACGATCATCAACGACCAAAGTGCTACATTTATGGGAGGGCGCGGTGCCGCCATTATCGGTGATGTTCTTGTTATCGGCGGCGGCGGCTGCGGACTGGTATACCCAACAGACAGATCCGCGATCGGATCATCATCCAATCAGTCAGCTACCAACTATATCGATATGGGTTACGGCGGTTTCATCATAGGCTGCAATATCTTTCAGAAAAGCATCATCAATCTTTCAATCACATCGCTGATAGGCGGCGGAGAATTCGCACTTACGGATAATCCAGACGAAGATTACGACGAAGGCCAGGAAATAAGTGCCGACAAATTCTTCGTCGCTGAACCGATGGCGATGATGCACATCAATATCACCAAATGGATGCGAATCGGCTGCGGCGTATCGTACCGCTATACCCGGGGCATCAATACGGAAGAATTTTCCGACGAAGACTTCTCCGGTCTATCATTTGTCGCAGCGGTAGATTTTGGATGGTTTTAACATAACACACCTCATTCGCCGGGAGTCCCTCCCGGCTTTTTTTCCAGAAAAACAAACATAACATTTCCATGCAGTTCTTCCCTGAAACGCTTATAGCCCATGCTTTCGTAAAAGTGCAGGTTTTTTGCGTCATTTGCACCGGTAAAAAGCTCAAATCGCCTCGCTTGCGCGAATAGCTCCTCGATTCCGCGCATCAGTGCCTTACCAATACCCCGATTCTGATAGTCGGGATGCACTATTACCCGGCCGATCAAACAGACTCCCTTCTCTTCGCGTCCCCGTATACTGCCGATAATCTTTCCCCGCTCATGAGCCTTCAAAATTACCGATTCGTCATACTCGGCGTTCAGCTCGTCAATGGTCTGCGTCAGCGGGGGGATACTGAAATCGCCGTAACGCTCGGCATTTTCCCTGTAACAGAGCCTCTGTAAATCCAGAATGTCGGCGAGATCTCTGCGTTGTGCGTGCTCAATAGTAAGCATACTTTTCTCCTCTGCATGCGAAATCCACATTTCTTCAGAACCATTCCGGGCATTAAGCCTATCAGGAATTCCCGAAGTCAAAAATTATTCACATCACAAGCTTTCTCACAGCGACAATCAGACATAAAAACGTTATGCGATTTTCCCGACAGTCCGCTTACGTTGTTAATAACTCAGAAATACCAGATTTTTCATTGGCACGATAAACATCGAAAAAACGGAAAAATACGACATAATCTATTTCGGCTATCGTTTATACACGCTAAAACGGCCTGAAAAACGGCATTTTTCTCACTAAAAATAATTTTTAAAATAATTAATTCAATTAATTTCGCCTTTATTCCAATTTACCCATGGCACTCAATTAATTGAGTTAATTAATTGATTTTTCAACAAGATTTGTTGATACTGTGGATAATATTGTGAATAACATTTCATACGAAACTGATTCACATAACGTTTATTGATGTATCCAAACTCCGGTCAGGGTGCAGGCATAACTTTTTAATCTCGTTTTAAAATGTATCTTCGCCTAATTTTCTCCACTTGAATAAAAATTTTCATTAATACATTGCCGTCACGTTTTTTTCTGTTACATTGATTTTGACGGCCTTGCTCGCCTCTTGCGCCCTTGCTCGTGCAAACAGCCGGCATGTTCTGTGGCGACTGTGTTTTGCGGCTCGCG
>JAEWVL010000372.1 GCA_023396665.1 Spirochaetota bacterium | reverse complement strand
ATCTTTATCTGTTCATGGATGTGTGGAGCAGACGTATTGTCGGTTGGGATGTTTTCAATGAAGAAAGTGCCGATAATTCATCAGCATTGGCGAGTAAAATACTGTCGGATGATATTTTTAAAACTGCAGCATTGCATTCAGATAATGGCGGCCCGATGAAAGGGGCAACAATGTTGGCAACGCTTCAACGCTTACAGGTTGTTGCATCATTTTCCCGACCGCATGTGAGCGATGATAATCCATATTCTGAATCATTGTTTAAAACGTTAAAGTATCATTCAACATATCCAAGGCATTTTGAAACGATTGACGATGCACGTCGATGGGTAAGTAGTTTTGTCGATTGGTATAATAACGAACATCAGCATTCAGGTATTCAATATGTAACACCGTCGCAGCGTCACCTTGGTGAAGATATTGAGATTTTAAAGAGGCGAGAAGAAACGTACCGTATTGCAAAAATGAATCATCCAGAAAGATGGTCAGGTAAAACAAAATCGTGGAAGTGGATTGGCGAAGTAACTTTAAATCCATCGTACAGGGTAAATAATACTAGAGCAGCATAAATTTAATAATGCGACAACTGGCTTGACAAATTCCGCAGTATTAAGAAGTATTTACATCCAAAAATGTTTTATGTTCGTATTTCTGGATTTGAAGGAGAATCTTTCCGTGAAATAAAATATGAAGGAAATGATAATAATCTTTTTCTATGTGATAAATTGTTAACGACAAAAAGTAAGAAAGGAACCTTTAACGAAGGTTATCCAGATGTTGTTGCAATGGATCTGTTAGTCGAGTTATTAAAAAAGGGAAGTTTAAATGGAAGTGCAAAGAAGTTTGTTGATTATACTTTGATGAAGGACAAAATTGACAATGAACATGATATCATTGCGCACATTGAATTTATCAAAGAAAATGATAAATGGTTAGTAAAATACATATCAATATCGATTACTTCATTATAATCAATTGCAAGGAGCAAAAGCTATTTATGTGTCCTTGGGTTTGTATCTGACTGAGAACGGATGATGTGTACAAGAGAGATTGATTCGAAGCAGCCATGAATATTCTACAAAACCAAGGTGCGTATAAGGAAGCATTATGCACATCATTGCGAAGCAATGTGGCATAGTGCGCTTATGATACAGGTGAAATATCGCCATGCTATCTATTGGCTATTTCGGATAAAGATGGTTATTCGTATTTTATATGGATAAATATATATGATGTTAATCCACAAAAGCAAAAAGAATATGAATCAATGGCAAAGAAGATTTTATTTTCATTTGAGGTGAAGTAACGGTAGTACAATGTAGAAAACTATTCTCATTCTCATGAATAATATAAAGCAATGAATCAAACGCGTGAGCGACACGAATGGCCTGGTAATTGTCGTTTTCATTAGTGCAAAGGTCCTTGAAAACAAAATATAAATCAAATAAATCCGGCGTTTGAGGGTGCCCTTTCTTCCGCCGAGTTCTTTGGGCAAGCAAAGAACTCGGCAAAAATACTTCGATTATAATAAACAACTTATACGCATGTCGCTGTGCATCCATGCACAGCGACATGCTATTCATTCACCAAAGCCCGCTGACGCCTACGGCGTATACGCGGATATATCACCGGTGCTTCGCACCTATACTCGAGCACCCTTATCAACCCGAGAAGCGGAAAAAATTGCTAAAAAACAGCTTGGAACCAGAATTTTTTCAGCATTTTCCCCCTCCCGATACGTCTTATGAGTGCACCCGGTATTTATTCGGGTGACTTCAGGAAAGGCGGCATTATCATGAACACACAGCAGCAGGCGGCGGCGGCGCGAGCCTGCAAAGGGCCCTCACTCGTTATCGCCGGTGCGGGAACCGGTAAAACAAGTACCATGATTGCACGGGTCAAAAATCAGATTGCGGCGGGTTTATGTGACGCCTCATCTACAACGGTTCTTACCTTCAGCAAGCGCGCCGCTTCGGAAATAACGCAGCGCCTGCAAAAAGCCGGTGTCGATTCTGTGCGGGGGGCGACCTTTCACTCTTCTTCACTTTCACTGCTTCGCTGTTTTGAGAGCATTTTTCTGGAAAGGGCGCAATATGAACGTTTTCCTCAGTTGTGCGACAAGACCCAATCGCAGGAATTACTGTGTTCGATACTCTCCGCCTATAAGCGTGAAATGCTCGGTCTTCCCCTGTCGACGGCGGCATCGCTTGTATGCGGCAAAATCGCAACTGACCGTGAGCTCGCCGAAAAGGATCTGCTCGGTATCATAGAACGCTCACGCCGTGCATTCGAAGAAGAAAAGCGACGGCTTCATCTGATTGAATACGAACAGCTTGTCGATTACGCTGTGCTGCTGCTTGCGAAAGAAAAAGCGGTGAAACAATGGGCAGCGGACAGTGTCAGATTTGTCTGCGTCGACGAGTTTCAGGACAGCTCTGACAATAACGCCGCTTTTGTGATGCTGTTGGCGGAACACTGCGGCAATATTTTCATGGTCGGTGACGACTGGCAATCGATATACGGTTTTCGTAACGCGAATCTCTCCTACATCGTCAAACCGGAACGCTACTTCAAAAAATTGCGCAGGATGTTTCTGACTACCAATTACCGCTCAAAAAAAGAAATCGTCGATGTCTCCTGGCGCTGTATCAGGCACAACCGTTTCAGAACAAATAAAAAGATACGCTCTTTTTCCGGAAAAGGGGGAAAGGTCTGCATTCATCGCGTATTCACTGAAGAGGAGGAACTGGATGTTCTGCGTTCGATTCTTGCGTTTGAAGGCAATGACGCGGATTGTGCTATTCTCTACCGGAACAACCGCAGTGCCGGGACAATCAAAGACGCGATTGATGTCGGCACGGTGCAGTGCATGACAATACACGCATCAAAGGGGCTTGAATTTGAGCGTGTAATCGTATGCGGAATAAAGAACGGAGAACTTCCATCGCCTCTGTCTCCGCTCGAAGAGGAGCGGCGCCTTTTTTATGTGGCGCTTTCGCGAGCGAAAAGCGTACTGCACCTGATATGTTACGAGGGCCCGCTAAAAAGCGTCTTTCTGCGGGAGATAGATCCCTGCAATGAGAAACCCTGAGTGCGGGATAATCCGGCTTTCCTGAAAACGACCGGAGTGCAATATATTGCACTCCTCTTCGACGGGTTCACTGTCGTGATTGTGTGCTGTTCTCCATTTTAGTCAGAACCGATTCGAGCGCTTTCATGGAGGATCCGAATCCCGCGAAATCACCGTTTTTAAGAAGCTGCATCGCTCGATTATAGTGCGATGTGGCTTCCTTGGCCAACGCTGCGAGCGTTTCATCGGACTTGTCCGCCGTTTCCGTATCACCGTCGGTGACGGCGGTCGTATCAGTGGTTTCCGTAACGACGCTTGGGGCCGCGCCGAAAAGCGACAGAAGAGCTTTCTCTATGTTTTCTTCCATTACTATGCGGTCGCCCGCCGCGGCTATGACACGTTTTAGTTCGGGCATCTCGCTGGTATCGGCTTTCAGATAAATCGGTTCGATATAGAGCAGCGAATTGCCGAGTGGTATCGGCAGAATATTTCCCCGGATAACCGAAGACCCCTTCTGGTTCCACAAAGAAAGCTGGCGCGAGATTTCGGGATCCTGTGTAATGCGGGACTCGATCTGCATCGGGCCGTAGGTCAGCTTGTCTTTGGGCAGACGGTAAAGATTCAGTTTGCCGTATTCATCACCGTCACATTGCGCCACGAGAAAGGCGATCATGTTATCCTTGTTTCTCGGGGTAAAGGGCATCATTATTACGAAGCCGGGCTTTTCCTGTTCAGGAAGTTTTGTCACCAGATAATTGCTTTCCATCAGCACTTCCTGCGCGTCGTAAAGCTGACGTGGAATTTCCCAGGCGTCTTCGTTGTTGTAAAAAATATTGGGATCGCTCATGTGATAGCGTCGCAGTATTTCTATCTGCACATCAAAGAGCCCTTCGGGATAACGAATGTGCTTTTTCAGCTTATCGGGCATCTCCGTCAGCGGTTGCGTCTTTGTGCCGAGCATCCCGATCCATGCCGGTAAAATCGGATCCTCTCCTGTGGTGTAGATGGTCGCGCTTCCGTCATAGGCATCGATGACAATTTTTGCGCTGTTCGCCAGATAATTGACTTCATGGCGTTGAAATACCACCGGGGTTGAATAGGGAAAGCGATCGCTGACGGTATAGGCATCGATGAAATAATAGAGGTGATCATCCGTGCTGACCAGATAGGGATCCTCGTCGGTGATAAGATAGGGAGCGAGTTTGGATACGATAAGGTTAATGTTCCGGTTGTAGTGGATTCTTGAATCTTTTGTAATTCCCGGCGCAATCAGAATATTGATGTCGCCGAAGGTAAGCGCGTAGGCGAGCCGTCTGAAGAAACCGCCCAGCGCGACACCTCCCTTGCCGTCGTAAGAGGTGTAGCTGTTGGTATCCCCCCGGGGATAATCAAATTCACCCGGAGAAAGAGTCGTGTTGGTGATGCAATAGCCGTTTTTATGTTCACCGTAATAAAGCTGCGGCTTTTTCGGAATCAGCGCCGCGTCGCCCTTGGGAGGGATATCCTGAACGACAAGCACCGGCAGTCCGTCAGTACTGATCTTGTCGACACGGCTCATGACATGGCCGTAGCCGTGCGTGTAGACCAGATGACGGTTCATCCACGTCCGCGCGTCCTGTGAAAGCTCTTCCGTATCAAGTTCACGCGCGGCAAGGTTGAACGCCCGGGGAGAGCCGTTGACTTCGTAACGGTCTATATCGATATCGTTGAAATGGTAATAGGGTTTGAGTTCCTGAATCTGCCGGTAGGTCTGCAGAAGCGGGCGCCAGTCCCATAGGCGGATGTTGTCGATGATGTCGGCGTGTTGTGCGAGTTCAGCCGCCTCGATTGCGGTATCGGCACTGAATTCCTTGATCTGCATATCGGTGAGGCCGTAGGCCTGCCTTGTTGAACTGATATTTTTTTCTATATACGGCAGTTCCAGCGCAAGCTCGTTCGGTTCAACGATGAAGCGCTGTTGCAAAGATGGTACGATACGGCTTATGAGAACAGGTCCGAAGAAAACAATTACAAGCGTCATGAATGAGGCGAGATAGCGCTTTCGCAGGGTAAATAGCAGCACAAAGAAAATACCTGCGACGCTTACTATCAAAGCTGCCCACAGGGAAAACAGGCCGGAGTGCACCGCAGTATATCCCGCTCCGTAGAAACTCTTGCCCCGCTGGAAAAGGAGTTGATAGCGCGCGAGATAGAAGCCTGCCGCGTGCAGTGCGAGCATGATCATGCCGTAGGTGAGTGCCGCGGTTTTACCCTGCACAGACAAAATAAAACGGCCGCGTTGCTGTGCGAGATGGCGAAAAACGAACGCATATGCGCCAGTGTAGACGGTGAGCAGAATAATTGTGAAGGTCAACCAACCGCGTAAAAATTTCAGAAAAGGAAGCGTGAAGAAATAAAATGAAGTGTCCAGCCCGAAAAGCGGATCGCGGGATAGCGAGGCCGTTTCGCCGCGATTGGAGAAGAACAGAAGAACATCCTGCCAGTAGACGCTCGCGCTTTTGCCCGCGATAAACGAAAGCGTGAGAATGGTGGCCGTAATTACGAGAAAATAGGCCAGCCCGGTGTTGCGTATGTTGAAAGCGCGCATCAGTATTGCGTCCGAATCGTTTTTCATCGATAAATGAATAAGCAGTGTGGTCACTATTGCCAGCAGCAGAA
>JAEWVL010000142.1 GCA_023396665.1 Spirochaetota bacterium | reverse complement strand
CGGGCGAGGAGATACGCGAATGCCGAAGTTGACAATCAACAATACAGTGCTCGAAGTTCCCGAAGGAACCACTATCCTGAATGCAGCGAAACAAATCGGTCTGAAAATTCCATCCCTATGCTATCTTGAGGGAATCAGGGCGATCGGTGCCTGCCGTGTTTGTGTGGTCGAAATTGAAGGTGCGAAAACTCTGGTCGCCTCCTGTGTTAATCCTGTGGCCGAAGGGATGGTCATAAAGACCAATTCCCGGCGGGTGAGAGAAGCGCGCAGAACTGTGGTTGAACTTCTGTTGTCCGAGCACGACGGGGATTGTCAGATCTGCAGCCGCAACGAAGATTGCGAACTGCGCGAGCTCGCCCGTGATCTGGGCATCGATTCAGTATCTTACGAGGGAGAGCGCACAAAATCGTATGTGGATAACTCAACACGTGCTCTGATACGCGATAACGGTAAATGCATCAAGTGCCGCCGCTGCGTCGAGGTATGCAATATAGTGCAAAGCGTCGGGGCGCTGTTTCCCCAGTACCGCGGCTTCGATACTGTTATCGGTCCTGCATTCGCCATGAATCTGGACACAGTCGCCTGTGTGCAGTGCGGTCAGTGTGCGGCGGTTTGCCCGGTCGGGGCGATCGTCGAACGAAATGACGTCGAGTTGGTGTGGGATGCTCTTGAAAATGCGGATAAGACGGTTGTAGTGCAGACGGCTCCCGCGATCAGAGCCGCGCTCGGCGAATGTTTCGGATACGAGCCGGGCACTCTTGTTACCGGGAAAATGGTTTCTGCCCTGAGACAGCTCGGTTTCGCGAAAGTGTTTGATACTAATTTCACCGCTGACCTGACCATTGTAGAAGAGGGAAGCGAACTTCTGAGCCGTCTCAAGAAAGCTCTGGTCGACAAACAGAATGTTGCTTTGCCGATGTTCACCAGCTGCTCTCCCGGGTGGATAAATTTTGCGGAATACTATTATCCGGATTTTCTGAAAAACCTTTCGAGTTGCAAATCACCGCAACAGATGTTCGGTGCGCTGGCGAAAACCTATCTCTCGAAGAAACTCGGTAAAAAACCGGAGGATATTTTTGTTGTCTCGATAATGCCCTGTACTGCGAAGAAATACGAATCCAAACGTGAGGAAATGTGCGACGGCGGAGCCGGTCAGGATGTCGATGTCGTTCTGACGACACGTGAGCTCGGGAACATGATCAAACAGGCGGGTATAGATTTCAGATCCCTCCCCGATGAGGAAATGGATCATCCTCTCGGACTCTCTTCGGGCGCGGCGGATATTTTCGCGAATACCGGCGGCGTCATGGAGGCCGCGCTTAGAACCGTGTATGAGCTTGTCACCGGAAAGGAGCTTCCCTGCGAGAAATTGCATGTCGCGCCTCTTGCGGGTCTGGAGGGTGTGAAAGAAGCTTCTCTGACGATCAATGGAGCGAATGCGGAATGGTCATTTCTCGAGGGAGTAACGCTGAATGTGGCCGTCGCTCATGGACTCGGTAATGCGCGAAAACTGCTTGATCGCATCGTTGCTGGCGAGGCCAGCTACCATTTTGTCGAAGTGATGAGCTGTCCCGGCGGCTGCATCGGCGGTGGCGGCCAGCCCCGTTTCACCACCGATGAGGTGCGAAAAAAAAGAATTGCCGCCATCTACAAGGAGGATGAAGGGAAGCTACTTCGCAAATCGCACGAGAATCCCGACATCAGGCAGATCTATGAGGAATTTCTTGGACAGCCGCTCGGCGAAGTATCACATCATCTGCTGCACACGAAGTACTCTGCAAAAGATATTGTGTAAGGGGACTTCGGCTGAGGCGAGATTATTCAAGCGAAAGTGCTTGTCGCGACACACGTTGTCAGCTTCTGAAACGCGCGAATCAATGCAATGCGTTTGACGTTTTACCCGCTATCGATGATCTGCCGGACTTTCTGTGTCAGATCGCTGAGGCTGAAGGGTTTTTGCAGAAGCTGCACGCCTTTGTCGATAACGCCGCGGTGGGCGATGATGTCTGATGTATAACCTGAAATGAACAGCGCTTTCGTGTGCGGTCTTTTCGCTTCGATCATGTCGCGAAGTTCAGGCCCGCTCATTTCGGGCATGATCACATCAGTGATCAGTAGGTCAAAGCGAATATCGGGTGATTCGCACAGTTCGAGTGCCCGGGTCGGTGATTCGGCGGCTATAACCGTATAGCCTGTTTTTTCGAGCATCTTCTTTGTCAGATCACGAACCATCGTGTCGTCTTCAACGAGCAATACCGTTTCACTTCCCTGAATGGGCGGGGACTCTTCGGCTTTTTGCGCTTCTACGCCATTCTGAGAAAAACGCGGGAAGTAGGTTCTGAAGGTCGTTCCCTGCCCGGGTTCGCTGTAAACGCTGATGAAACCGTTGTTCTGTTTTGCGATACCATAGACGGTTGCAAGCCCCAGCCCGGTACCTTTGCCGGGTTGTTTGGTCGTAAAAAAAGGTTCAAATATACGCGAAGCTGTCTCACCGTCCATGCCGATGCCTGTGTCGCTTACCTCGAGCATGACATGAGGGCCGGGGTTTGATTCATAATGCTGCAGTGGGTAGTTCTCGTCGATAAATATGTTCTGCGTTTTGATTATAACACTGCCGCCTTTGGGCATGGCATCGCGCGCGTTTATCGCAAGGTTCACGAGTATCTGATCGACCTGTGCGGGATCGAGTCTGACAGGCCAGAGATTGGGTTCGGGTTGAAATTCGAGGGTGATATCCTCGCCTATCAGGCGTGCAAGAGTCGAACGGGTGTTCGTGATCAGCTCGTTTAGGTTGACCGGCTTTGGTTCGATCAGCTGTTTGCGAGAAAAGGCGAGCAGCTGGCGCGTGATGTCGCGCGAGTGAAGGCCGGCTTTTTCGATATCACAGATGTAGGGGTAAAGCGGATCATCTCCTCGCAGCTGCGACTTGATCAGATCGGCGTATCCCAGAATGACGCTGAGCATGTTGTTGAAATCGTGTGCCACCCCTCCGGCAAGCCTTCCGATCGAGTCCATCTTCTGCGCCTGTATCAGCTGCATCTCAAGCTTCGATCGCTCCTCTTCGGCGAGTTTTCGTCCGGTGATGTCGGCTGCGATTATCATAAAGGCATAGACACCGCCGTCGGCGCCTCGAATGGGTGAGAGAGAATAGGCGACGCGCAGTACTCCCCCCTCCTTGCGCAGGTGTTCCGTCTCAATGTCGGTGAAAATTTCACCGCACGCGACACGTTCGCGCAGTGTGTGAAATTCGTTCAACGCCGCTTTGTCGCGGTACAGCGGCAGCGGCATGTCCAGAACTTCTTCCTGTTTCCATTCGTACATAGCCTCTGCCGCACTGTTCCAGAGCATTACCCTGTTTTGAGTATCGACCATCACGAAGGCGAGGGGTGAATTATCAATCAGCGACTGAAGTGTTTCGTTGGCTCTTCTCAGTGAACCTTCGGCCCTGCCGATTTCGGCAAGACGCTGTTCAAGAGCCTCAAGGCTCTGCTGCAGCTGTGCGGTCATACTGTTGAAGGCATTTGCCAGTTGCGCCGCCTCCTCGGGACGGTTCACCGAGGCGCGAAGCGAAATTTCACCCGAAGCGATGCGTTTGGCCGTTTGTGTCAGATGCGATAGCGGCACAGATATCCACCCCGCCAGATATACCCCCATAATTCCGGCGGAAAATGCGATAACTATCGAGATAAAAAGAGCGGTCAGCGCGTTTGTGATGACGGCGTGGTAGGCTTCGGCAATTGGTGTTTCAGCCACCACCGCCCAATCGGGCGTATTGAGCGCGACACAGGTGCCCACGACGAGTGTTCCGTCGATCCCCCTGTAGGTATTGACCTCACCCGAACTGCCCGAAACAGCACCGTTTATAAAATCGTGCACAGGTTTGAGTTTTGCCAGGTTCTCGCCCTTGAGAACACGAGCGCTGTCTCTGGAGGCGATAAGGTCCCCATTCGCGTTTACTACATATGCAAGGCCGTTTTTGCCGACCCTGATTGTATTTACAAGATCACGGATGTATTTGAGGTTTACTTCGGCGATAAGATAGCCCGCATGGTCTCCCAGCAGGGTGAATGCGGGTGTGCCCATGATGATCATCGGTTCGGCCGATAAGGGGTTAATATATACCGAGCCGATACTTTTTTTATTGTCGCGGATACCGGCTTTGATCTTCTCGTCCAGATCATCGGGAATAAGATTGTGGGAGCCTGAGGGTAGAGGGTTTACTCCTGCGACGGGTTTCATCTGTGTATCGAGGTAGAGCATTCTCACAAAAGAGCGGTCAAAACCCAGCAGACTCTCAAGAAGCAGTTTCATCGATTCAGTTGATGGATTTTCCATTTCGGTGAGCCACAGTGCCGTATCAAGGGTTCTGAATCTGGTATCAATGTACCCGGCCACCTTATCGGCGGCATCCTGTGCGATCATCTTCTGGCTTCCGTAAATGATGGTGCGTTGCATCTTTATCTGTGAGAAAAGTAGCAGGCCGCCGGACAGAATCGGTGTGATGATGCCGATTGCCAGAAACGCAATGGTCAACGTCGCCCTCAGGCTCAAAGCGGAACGGTGTTTGAGTTTTGTAGCCATTATCACCTCTGTTTGAACCGTTCGCAGTCTTATCTGATAATTTCTTTCGCCTGACGCAGTACACCGCGCGAGGGCATGAGTCCTAGTTCGCGAGCTTTGGCGTAGTTTACCAACAGTTGTACATCCGGAGTGACAACAGGAATAGTGCCGGCCGGAACTCCGTTAAAGATGCGATCGGCAATGGATGCGGCCAGCTCGCCCTGGCTGCGGTAATCTGAAGCGATAGTGAGCATTGTTCCCGAAAGCAGCAGCTGCTCTGGACCGCCGACTACGGGAATACGGTGTTTCTGTGCGTAATCGAGAATTATTTGCGTCGCTTCTTTCGTCCGTGTTATGGTATCCGGCATAAGCTGTATCGCATCGGGTGTGTCACTTTCGGCAATTCCCTTGAGAGCGCTTTCGATTTCGGCCACTCCTGAAAGGGGCAGTTCGATCAGTGTGAGCCCGGCCGTGTCAGCGAAGCGATGTAACTGTGTCAGAATTGCCGGATTTGTCGGATAGGAGCTTATGTGGATGACCATGACCCGTACGGGTTTTGGCTCAAAGCCCAGAAGAAAATCAAGACCCTTTACCGCCATGGTATTGCCGGGGTTACGCACTCCGGTGATGGAATCGCCCGGGTTCTGCACCGATTCAATAAGGTCGGTGTTCTCGATAAGGGCGTTTGCGAAAACGATGGGTATCCCGCTGCCCTTCAATCTTTTTTTTACCGTTGACGCAGGCTGTCCCGGAAAGACAAATACCAGATCGACTCTGTCGTATGCGAATTTATCGGCAATCACCCTGTCGCGCGAATCGTCACCATTTAGCCGCTGTTCGTCGTAGATAATGTTCTTCGACTCGATATACCCGAGTTCAGTCATTGAATCCTTAAAGCTCCCGCCTATAGCGCTCATCGTGTCGGCACCGTAGAGAATGCCTACCCGATAAACCTTTGCGGGTTTTGTGCAGCCACATAATGTCGCGAAAAGCGCGGCGGCCGCAAATACGACAACAAGCATGCCGTTTTTCGCTGTCATGCGAAAAAATGCTGAGCTGATCTTCACTTTGCCCCCACGGTACAAGGCCCGGCTGCCCGCTCGTCAGCGAAGATGTTGCCGATGCCTTATGATACATGATACTGCTTTTCTGAAAAAAAGTCAATTTACAATGTGGTACATCTACCTGAGGTATACGCATGAATAGCATGCCGTGTTGTTTTCAGCAAGCAGCGCATCCCCGAAAGCGAAAAACACTTGCAAAAGTAAGAGATTGTCTCTATATTGATAAAAGTGAGTAACTACTCACTCACTTGATAAAAAGAAGGTGTTTATATGGAAAGATTCGCAATAACCGAATATCATGATGTCAGGGATGTTTACCACAAGCTGTATGCGCTGGTGAAACAGCCGGTGCGCTCGATACGCAAAGATGCGTTGGAAAATTATGTTAATGAGTATTTCGAGAAAAAATGCGCGCGCTCAAAAGTCATGACCGAGGAAGCAAAGCGCTATATTCCCGGTGGTGTTCAGCACAACCTTGCGTTCAATTATCCCTTTCCCCTTGTTTTTACCAAGGGCGATGGAGCATGGCTCGAAGATCTTGACGGTAACCGTTACCTTGATTTTCTTCAGGCCGGAGGCCCGACTGTTCTGGGAAGCAATCCCCCCGAAATCCGGGAGCAGGTAATCAAGCTTTTGAATGAGTGCGGTCCTTCCACAGGGCTCTTTCACGAATATGAAATGAAAATCGCAAAACTGATCAGCGACCATATTCCCTCTGTTGACATGTTCAGAATGCTGAATTCCGGAAGCGAAGCCTGTATGGCTTCGATCCGTGTCGCGCGTCTGGCGACAGGACATAAAAATATTGTAAAGATGGGCGGCGCTTATCACGGGTGGAGCGATCAGCTCGCCTACGGAATCAGGCTTCCGGGCTCGAGGCACTTCGAGGCGAAAGGGGTTCCGTCCCATGTCTTCAAATACACACAGGAATTTTTTCCGAACGATATCAAAAGCCTTGAGCGGGTGCTCAGGGCGAATGTTCTGCGAGGCGGAACAGCTGCCGTCATGATGGAGCCTGTGGGTCCCGAAAGCGGAACGCGGCCGCTCGACAGGGATTTCAACGCGAAGGTGAAGGTGCTGGCCGAGCGCTACGGTGCGCTTCTCATTTTCGACGAGGTGGTTACCGGTTTTCGCATCGGCATGTCCGGCGCGCAGGGCTACTTCGGTATCGATCCCGACCTGACGATCTTCGGTAAGGTTGTGGCGGGGGGATACCCTTCAGCGGGCGGATTAGGCGGAAAGAAAAAATATATGGAGTATCTCGCTGCGGGCATCAAGGCCGGAGGCGGGAAAAAAGCCCTCGTCGGAGGAACGCTCGCGGCGAATCCCCTGAGCGCCGCTGCCGGGTATTTTACGCTCAAACGGATCGCCGAAACCGACGCCTGCGCCAAAGCCGGAAGGGCGGGGGACAGGCTGACGAAGGGATTGCAGTCATTGATCGAAAAATACAATCTGCCTTTTGTCGCATACAATCAGGGATCCATCTGTCATCTTGAGACGGTCGGGGCAATGCTTTTGAGTATCGAGCTGAAAAAGTTCTGGAAAATAAAATCCACCATCGCAGAAGCTCACGCGAGAAAAAAGGCGATGGAACACATGGGTGCGGCCTATATGGCGGAAGGTGTCGTAACACTTGCAGGAAGCAGGCTTTACACCAGCGCCGCTTACGACGATGCTCTGATAGACGAGGCGCTGAAAAGATTTGAGAACGTTTTCAAAAACGTGGAAGGAAGCGTCGATGTCTGATATAACTTTACATGAGATATTGCTCGGGGCATGTAGACAGCTTGAACAAAAGGGACTTGTCGCACGCACCTGGGGCAACATGAGCGTGCGCATCGATGATACGAGTTTTCTGATTACTCCGTCGGGAATTCCCTATGAGGATTTACAGCGGGAATCACTGGTGAAGGTGCGTATCGAAGATATTGGTTGGTCCGCTACCTTGAAACCCTCTTCAGAGAAAGGGCTGCATGCCATGATATACCGTGAAAAGCCTGAAATAAACGCGATCATACACACACATCAGACCTGGGCTTCGGCTTTTGCCGCGGCCCGCAAGCCTCTGCATCGCACGAACGGGAAGACTGTTCCATGTGCTGCCTATGCACTGCCTACGACGAAGGCGCTTACACAAGCTGTGCGAAAGCAGATCGCCTTTCGCGGTATAGATTCGGTGATACTGGCGAATCACGGGGCTCTTTTTTTCGCGAAACACATGGATGAAGCAATCTCTCTGGCGGTTTCAGTGGAAACCGATGCGAAAGAGTTCATTCTGAAAACCCATGCGGATAAAACAGGTAGCAATGCATCGATGGAAGCGCTTCTCGATGGATTTGTCCGTAGGTACCGGGGGATAGGGGTATGAGAACGAGCGATGAGCAATACATAAAGCTTTTAATCAGTGAAGGATTCATCCGGAATCAGGATCAGGTCGTGCGCAAAACGCAGGGGGCTCGACACGCGTCCCACGACGGTGACAAGTTACACGAAGCGGCTGAAAGGATTTTCGCTGAACAAAAAGAATGCTCGGCGGTGGTCTTGTCGACGGCGCCGGGTGTATCCGCTTATTCCAAAACGGGAAAAAAACTGCCGGCGGTTCTTGATGATCTCGCACAGCTGGCCGGCCCGGCGCTTGATTGTCTTCGGGATCTGGATGAAGTGCGGGGAAAAAAAGCCGCCAAACCGGCAGTCATGGTCGAAGGGCTGGGCTGTCTGTGCGCCGCTCAAAATCTTTATGAGGCGCACGCCCTTGCGATGGTTACCGAAAAAGCGGCACTCGCTTACATCGGCGCTGCAGTTCTCGGGAGAGTCCGGGTGATTTCATGGATAGAGGCGTGGCTGATGCGGCTCATCTATCTGAAAAAATACAGCCGGCAGGGGATGATTAACAGTGCGCGCAAAAAATAATATGACGAAATCCGCCGATGCGGCTCCCGAACGGAAAGAATTTCACTCAAGCAGATTTGACCGGATAGACAGTTCAAAGAGAGAAAAAATTCTGGCTATCGCTGTGGAAGAATTCGCTGAATACGGTCTGGTCGGTGCAAACATAAACCGTATTGCGAAGGAAGCCGGGATCAGCATCGGGTCCCTGTATCAATATTTCGCAACGAAAGAAGACCTTTACCTGACTGTTGTCAACCTCGGACTGGAACATCTGGAAAAGGCTCTTACACCGATTCTGGAATCGGATCTATCCGCAATGGACAAAATCAGAAGAATCATCGATACAATCTTTGAAACAAGTTCTTCCGAAGAAAGTCTTACCAGACTATATAATCGTTTTACCACAGAGGGTAATTCTGAACTTGCGCGTATGGTGGCAACGCGGCTTGAGAGTATATCGGCTCAGGCTTACACGAAGCTTCTCCGTCAGGCGAAGGACGAAGGCAGCATGGAAAAAGAGGCCGATGTGAAAGCCTTCGCTTTCTGCATGGACAGTATTTTCCTCATCCTGCAGTTTTCTCTTACCAGTGAATACTATCGCGACAGAATGAAAATATATCTGGGTGAAGATGTCCTGTCACAATCAGGAGGACTGATGGATCAGGTGTTTCGTTTTATACAAAATGCTTTGAGGGGTGCGCGATCATGAGACAATTTGTTCTTGCCTATGATATAGGTTCCACCGGATGCAAGACCTGCCTTTACGAGGTGGGTGAAAAACTCAGGCTTGCAGCAAGCGCACTTTCGGGATATGAGCTGAGCCATACGCCGAACGGGGGCGTCGAACAGGATCCTGACGACTGGTGGCGTGCAATGAGATGCACTACACAGGATATCGCTCGTTCCTTTCCCGAAGAACTGAGCGCAATTTCCGGAATCTCCTTTTGTGCGCAAATGCAGGGTTTGGTACTGGTCGACTCATTTCTTCGTCCTCTGAGACCGGCGATGAGTTATCTTGATCAGCGGGCGGACAGGGAGTGGAAAGATGGCATCGGAAGAGGAATTAAAATAGAGGGGCTGAACGCGCGGAAACTTCTGGCGGGACTCTTTATCAACGGTGCCGCCGCGGCGAGCATAAAAGATCCTGTTTGGAAGTATCACTGGGTCAGAAACAACGAGCCGGAAATTTTCGCGAGAATTCACAAGTGGCTGGATGTGAAGGATTACCTCATCGCCAGGGCTACCGGTGCGTGCACCATGACGCGTGACTCCGCTTTTGCGACCTTTCTCACCGGAGAGCGGAATGGAAAACTTGAGTGGAACCGGCATCTGCTCTCCCTCTACGGCGTACACATTGAGCATCTTCCGGACATCATCAGTTCGACGGCGACTGCGGGTTTCCTTACCGCCGATGCTGCCGCTGAACTTGGACTCGCAGAGGGCATTCCGGTTTTCGGCGGGGGAGGCGATGTTTCCATGATCGCCGTCGGTTCAGGTGCTACCAAAGAAGGGGACTGTCATATTTATACCGGAACCTCCGGATGGGTTTCCTGTGCGGTACGGAAAAGAAAAACGGATGTCGCCGCAAGAATCGCCTCGATTATCGGGGCACAGGAAGACCGCTACAACTTTTTTGCTGAGCAGGAAACAGCCGGGAAATGCCTTGAGTGGGTACGCGATCATCTTGCCAGGGACGAAATAGACCTATATCTGAACAAGCAAAGCGTGGTGGATTCACCCGAGTCCTGCTTCAAGAGCATGTATGATTTTCTGATCCATTCGATAGGCGAGCTTCCTCCCGGTTCGAACGGAGTTATTTTCACGCCCTGGCTTCATGGAAACAGATCTCCCTTTGAAGACTCCACCGCACGCGGAATCTTTTTTAACCTGTCGCTGGAGACGGGAAAACGCGCGATGATCAGGGCGGTCGTCGAAGGAATCATTTTTCATCAAAGATGGCTTCTGGAATCGATTTTGAAGAATTTCGATGTCAACACTCCGCTTCGTTTTGCCGGCGGCGGAGCCCTCTCTCCCGCCATGACGCAGATACTGTGCGACATCTTCGGGTATCCGGTAGTGAGTGTTGAGGATCCGCAAAACTGCGGCGCTGCCGGCGCCGCTTTTTGCGCGGCGATCGGACTCGGCTGGATTCCCGGCTTCGATGCGGTAAAAAATTTCGTCTCTCACAGCGTTGAGCTGACACCTGATCCTGCACATAAAAAAGTTTATGATCGTCAATTTGCCGTATTCAAAAAACTGTACGACCGAAACAGAAAGCTGTTTACAACACTCAATTCGTCAATCGGAGGATAAACATGACATATCGCAGTTCGCCCTATCGATGGATCGTAATCGGAACCTTTGCTCTTATAAATCTGACTATTCAAACTCTGTGGATCAGTTATGCGCCGATCGCGATTGCCGCAGGTAAATTTTACGGCGTCGACGATCTCGGAATAGGACTGTTTGCGATGATTTTTATGATCGCCTTTCTGCCGCTTTCGATTCCCGCTTCGTGGGCGATTGACCGTTTCGGTTTTCGCTGGTCTGTCGGTATTCCAGCTCTCGTAATGGGGGCTGCCGGCATTCTTCGCGGCTGTGCGGGTACTGATTACAAATCGGCGCTTGCTGCAAGTGCGCTCATCGCGGCAACACAACCTTTTCTTCTTAATGCATGGACGACTGTGCCGGCAAAATGGTTCCCGCGCAACCAGCGTGCCTTCGCGGTAGGTTTGGTCACTCTGGGAAATCTGATCGGAACGGCATTGGGAATGGTGCTCCCCCCCCTCTTGCTTGAAAACGGACTTGCTGTCGATGCGATGCAGACATATTTCGGCGTTGCGGGAATGTTGAGTGCTCTTTTGTTTGCTCTTCTTGCAAGAGAACGTCCCCGCAGTACCGGCTCCGCCCTTGAGGAAGAACCAAGAGCGCTCATGCTTGAAGGTTTGCGCAATGCTCTTTCCTCCCCCTATTTTCTGCTTACACTCGGAATATCTTTTATCGGTTTGGGTATTTTCAACGGTATCACCACCTGGATCGAACCGATTGTCAGACCCAGAGGATTAGGGCCGTCTGAGGCCGGAAATCTGGGAGCTCTCATGATTGCGGGGGGATTGGCCGGCGCGATTATTCTTCCGGCGCTTTCAGATCGATTTGGCAGGCGCAGACCTTTTCTGTTGATATCCTTCATCGGAACCATTCCCGGCATTAT
>JAEWVL010000117.1 GCA_023396665.1 Spirochaetota bacterium | reverse complement strand
GATGCAAAGCATGTAACAACTCTGCTGACATCGAAAATTAAATTTATTTCCGAGGGACTATGTTTGTTTATGGAAGTCAATTGATACTATCAATATCAATTCGTGTTATTGCGGCTGTGTGGTCTGTTTATCTTATTTACAGAATCAGAAACTGGCGCATTGCCATGCTGACTGTAATGCTTTCTCTTATGGCGTTTCAGCAGATGCTCAGGTTTTATGAAGTAAAAAGTGAGATGCCCGGCCTTGTCGTCAGTATTCTGGCTTTTCTCATGACCTATATCGTGGGTAATCTTATCATTACTATACGCATGAGCGAACACAAGCTCAAGGCAATGAATGAAGAACTTGAGATTAAGGTTCAGCAGCGAACAGCTGAAATAGAAAAAAAGAACAGAGAACTTGAAGAGGCTCTTTCTCAGGTAAAAACGCTGAACGGAATGCTTCCGATATGCGCTAATTGTAAAAAAATACGAAATGACAGCGGTTATTGGGAGCAGATCGAGCAATATATCGGCACACATACGGAGGCGGTATTCAGCCACAGTCTTTGTCCTGAATGTGTAACAAAACTTTATCCGGGTTTGGGTAAAACCGGTTCTGTAGAAAAGTGATGAAATCTGCGCTATGTATTGAAAAGATGATAAATGAAAAATAAAAGCTGGCATTTGACAATATCTGTACTGTTTATCAGTTTATCCGCGATTATCTATTCAATTCAGATAATGGTGTTTCACAACACTCAGGAAACATTTTTTCTATTGTTTCAGGACCTCTCGTTTGTGCCGATAAATGTTTTGCTCGTTACCTTCTTTCTCGACAGATTAATGAAAAAACGGGAAAAGCAGGCTTTTCTTAACAAATTGAACATGATCATAGGTGTATTTTTTAATGACTTAGGTCTTGATTTTATCAGGCAATGCAATACCATTGTGCCGGACATCGGCAAGATTAACAGTCAGCTGCAGGTCTCAGCAAAATGGACGGATAGTGACTTTGCTGATGTCAAAAAGAATCTTTGTTTGAATGCAAATCAATTGTCTCCGGATGCGGATAATCTGAATGCGTTGAGAGAGTATTTGCAAAAAAAGAAAGAAAGCCTTCTCGCCCTGCTTGCAAATCCAAATCTTCTTGAACATGATGCTTTTACCAATCTGTTGTGGGCGGTGTTTCATCTGGCTGATGAACTCTCACATAGAAATACTATTTCCACTATTCCGCAAACTGATATCGATCATCTGAAAGTTGATATTCACAGGGCGTACAGGCTCGTCATAATCGAATGGGTATTATACATGAAGCATCTGAAACAGGACTATCCGTATCTGTTCTCCGTTTCCGTACGAACAAACCCGTTTAATCCAGACGCAGACATCATTGTCGAGTGAGATAGGAAATCTGATTAAAGACATGCCGCGTAACTGAAGCAATATTTTTTTTACAAAGGTAAAGGCGCCGTGCGCCTTTACTCGCGGCACATCTTACTTTTTTACCGTATATCGTGAGATAATTTCATTGTAAAGAAGCCCTAGACTGGGGTGCAGATAGGAATCAATATCGGCATCATAACTGATGTCGCTTCTGTTGTTTTTAATCCAGACGAACAGCCGTTTCGCGGCATCGGTCTTGTCAGACGCGGTATGACAGACTTTGACAATGTTTCGCATCTCTTCAAGAGTAAGAAATTTTCTGTTGTTATCGATGACCAAAATAAAAGAGGAACTGCCTTCTTTCTCGATGATTTCGATTTTGTGTGATGCCTTATTATTTTCCTTTTTTACCGCAGTGTTGGGCGATGAAATATTCGGCTTGCTGCGGGCCTCTTCGATCTGTTTTTTCACCTGCTGATTGTGTAAAAGTGTCTCGGCCTGTTTAACAAGAAAGTTCAGTCCTTCATCGTCAAGCTGAATTGAGATTGTGTTGAGCTTTGTCGCCAGCAGGTTTTCAGAATTCGCCATTTTGACGGTTGGCTTTGTCTGTTTTGCCGTTTTTGAGCTTTTACCGTTCATCCCCAATATACCCCTTTCAAAGAGAAGTTATCGAATGCAATGGAAAATGAATTCGCAGCGTATCGTCTATTACGAGGTTTTCGCCCGGGTGTGACGGGGATAACATTCGATTCGGTCTGAGCACTGCGAATGTAAATATTGATATCTCCCATTGCATATATTGCAACAAATATTTATTGAATGCCTCGCTTCTGTCTGGAAATGCTGTTAAAACCGATTTCAATTTATCCGGTACTATAACAAGTAGCCTGATATGATCAAAACCGGGAATATCTTATTTCTAATCGTTTCAAATCAAACCCCGATTAATGACAATCAAAGATGAAATAGTAATTCATACTGCTTGTAATTAATTGAGGTTCCTGTTGACGATTATGTATCAGTTTCTGATGAGAACGATACCGTCCCGTTCGTGTAAGGTTAAAGTACTGACTTTTTCTCCATTGTTTGTAACTGGATCTTGAGTTCCCATAAATCGGCGATATCCGGATTCAATCGTAAATGTCTGTGCTGAATTTCCTTGCAAAGATATCAGGAGATAAGCTGAGGGCTGTTTCCCATTCATCTGCCATGCCTTGGCGATCTACTGCAAATCGCTTGTGCAGCTCCATTCCATGTAATTCTCATTGAATGATATGAAGCTCTTGATGAAAAATGTATCCTTGACCGCAGTTAAATCTGGTTGTATCTTTAAGTGACAGTTTTTATTGTTCCGCAATTCAGCATTGTATTTCACGGATGCATGGTTTGTCATATTTATACCCGTCGATGTTCACACGAAAAACGGGAGGTGTCCGGCCGGATCTGAAATCACGATCATGTATCGAAACTCAGTATAAATTTATGAGGCCTGTTTGTGTATGCAAAATAATGTGATATTGCGTTCAAGACAGAGCCGTCAACCGCTTTCTTCAACACGATACAGAGTTTGTGAGTATGTCATAACAACATAAAAAAAAATATTTTGACAGCATTATTCTATTCTGATATAAATAAAGAGGATGGTTATACCGGAAAGATTTTATGCGAATTATTCGGAAGTTGTGTAAAGGCATGGCTCTTTTTGTTATCATTTTGGGCTGTTAGAACTATAAAAGTAAAATTACTGAGTGTGAGATTTGAATGAACAAAGCAACTTTAACGGGCATGTTATACTCTTTTCTTGTTCTAACTGGATGTGGTCTGGATTTATATGATCTTGCAACCGGCAAACGAACACAGCAGTCCTCTGCTATACAAATAGACGCCCTGTTTTTAAACAAAACCATTAATAACAATGATATTCTTCCAATCATGCCAGTTGTTCAAAATACCACTAACAGTTTACAGTTTTTGATCACTAACAATGGTAACGAGTCTTTTACAATTACGGATGCGGAGATTGACTCGGAATACTTCGGAATATCACTGTCGCTGCCCAGCACAATTGAACCCGGTGATGATCAACAATTTTCTATAGATATAACACCTCCCGACACAGCAGACTATTCTTCTCTGATTCGGCTTCACAGTTCGGACCCTGACAATTCTCAATTCGAGTTCACTCTAAATGCTGTATCGTATCACGGGCTGGTTTATGTTTCATCTTCGGCATCGAATAGCGGTGACGGCACAACCACCAGCCCCTACAAGAGTCTTGCAACAGCGATCAGTAAGGCAGAGAATAATGATACGATAATAATCGATAGCGGCATATATGACGGATCTTTTACAATAGACAAAGCTCTGAATCTTTTAGGTAACTTCAGATATAACGGTGCGGGCTGGGTAATGGTACCCGAAACCGAGAAAGAGGGAAGACCGGTTTTACGTAACAGCAGTGCGGTCGCTAACGACAGCACAGTACGTATCACAGCATCACCGCTGTCTTCCGAAATATCGTTAATCTCGCTCAGTATCAATACTCCCAATGCCTCGACGAACGCTTCAACAGTTCTTGTTGATTCGGAAACATCGCCAACAGGCGCGATAAATATCAGAAATTGCACTGTCAGCAATCCTTCCGCTTATAGCGCATCCGGATCATCGGCCGCAATACGCCTGACCAACGGAACCCAAAGCGGCACTGTTTCGATAACTGACTCGATAATAAAGGGCGGGGATAGCAATAATAACTCTTGGGGTATAAGGTTTTACGATGATACCGATGATCTGGTATTAAACGGATTTGGTTTAATAATTAGAAGGAACAATATTGAAGCAGGCAGAACCAGCGCTAATTGGGTAACAAATGCCGGTATTGAAGTCAGTTCCGGCAATACCGCTAGTAATTACATAAATAACACAAGCATCGAGATTAGCGG
>JAEWVL010000059.1 GCA_023396665.1 Spirochaetota bacterium | reverse complement strand
TGCGGTATCCAATCCGCGAATATCAGACTGGTGATCGTCGATGATATTCTCATCTCTGTACTATGCTCACAAAAAAGCTTACTTTTATAAAAAAGTTGTTGAGGGGTCACACCATATCAGAGGTTCCTTTATCGAAAACGGCAAGCGCTTCGGCTAAATAATTATCATTTCTTTTCTGTGCTTTTCTCTCCGGGACGGGTGATGTTGTAGACGTCTCTGAGGTAGTACTTGTGATACCGGCCCGATTCCTTGCGATTACGGCCGACATAGCTGAGAACTACTCCGATCCTTTTTTCTTTATTTACCCAATAGACGAAGATGCCGCTATGCCCTATTCTTCTGTATGAATGATTTACGAAGTAGAGCCAGTCCCCCGCCTGAATAGCATCAGCATCGGCGAAAGGCCCTTTTCTCGTGCTTCTGAATGCGACGTGCCGTTTTGTACCGTATCCCGCACGAGTAAAGCATTCGTTCACCCAGTTCCAGCATGAGCCGTTGATGACCGTTTTTTCCTCTAACACCATCTTTCTGCCTGTCTGCAGAACGGCTTTGCCGGGTTCGGGGGCTTCACTCTCCGCCTTCTGAATTGTTTCAAGCTGTATGTCGTGATCCATGTTTGCGGCGGGCTTTTCATTGATCGCTTCGTGCGCCGACTGACATAACAGAAAGAGGAGTATCGTTGAAATATAAATACTGAGCCGTACTGCGGATATCACGATTCGTTTTTCCTCGCTATGTTCAGGATAACGGCGAAAGCTCCGCACGATAAGAGCGCAGTATACAGTATTGTGCTTACGGCTTTTCAATTGTCAAGCCGGATAAGTTGTTTCAGTGTAACATGTTCAAACACAACCGCGTTCTCATATTTTGCGTTTCTGTGTTTTTTGCGGCTACCGTGAATATTAACAAATTCTTTAAGACATTTTATCTGCATGGTGTAAACTTCAGTTCTCGGGGCATTTGTCGTTTTGTACGGATTTGTAAAAAACTGTCAGAGGAAGGGACGTGCTGCTAATTGCATGGAATTATACTGCACAACAAGTTAAGAAATCAGGCTGGTGATGTGATGGATGCAGATCCTTTTGAAATATCCAAAGTATCGGGAAATCTTGTTTTTGAATTTCTTGATTCAGAACTTAATCTGTTTAATATTGACGATATTTCGCGAAAATATCACGGCACGCTTCGCTCCTGTGATGACGCATATGACTCCATTGTGATTGATATGTCAAATGTGCATCTTGTTGATTCGACAACGGTATCTTTTCTCGTAAGAGCGCATCTTCTTGCAAAAAAAGCAGGGAAAAATTTCTTTCTTCGAAACGTTGGAAAAACAATCAAACAAACTCTTGAATACGCCAATTTACAAAATGATTTTGATGTTATATGCAACTGATACTGAAAGTTTGGAGAAAACTCGGATTCAGGTTCAAGATTCTTTCCATCGGAATGCTTGTCATTATTGTGTTTTCAGTAACAATAATTCTGATTGCGATACCCCGGACAAAAAATTTTGTTATTGAACAAAAAAAACAGTCCAGTAAAGAACATGTCGGTTTTGCCATGACTGTGATTGAGAATCATTATAATGAAACAGTGATGGGCAAACTTGACTCTGAAACCGCGAAGACACGTGCATTATACGAACTGGCAAAATTCGGTTTCGGAACTGAAGATGGTCGTGACGGGTTTATAATCGTTGATGCCGATGGCAGACTCCTGGTCGATTTCAAGCGTACTGAGCTGATAGGAACCCGGGTTTTCGACGATACAATAAACAATTCAGGGTTTCTTTCAATTGCCGGTTTCGTGAAAGAGAAGGATCAGTCCAGGATCAGGAATGGCATCTTCTTTCATCATCGCGAGAAATACAAAAACAGTGTCAGGCTAAGTGTTGAGAAACTGTCCTATGTTCAAAAGTTTGAAACATGGGGATGGTATATATCGGCCGGGGCATATCTGAATGACATGCAACAGGATATCAATCAGTTGTATTTGTCTTTATTCGTAGCGTTATTGGTTCTCTCATTTTTCGCCATTCTCGTTTTCATGTTCACTTCGGGAGCGCTCACTCGTCCTTTGTCCTCGTTAACCATGAGTCTGGAGCATCTTGACTTGAGTACAGAGTTAGAGACAAAGATGGAGGATGAAACAGGCAAAATGGTCCGGTATTTCAATAATTTTGTTCATCACATCAGGGATATCATTAGTCAGATAATAAATTCAACCGGTCAACTCGCTCTTTCCGCAACAGAAATGTCCACGCTCGCGGACAGATTTGCCTCAAGCACACATGATCAAAACAATTCGGCGGTTTTGATCGGTGCGACCATTCGAAATATTACCGGCGAAATGGATCATGTAACCGGTGAAATTGATGCTGAATTTGAAAAGCTGAACATCCTCGTTTCGGATATGGGGGAGCTTTCCGAGATGATCAATATCGTCGAACGCGAAACCTCGGATGCCCGCAAAACGATTGAGGCGATCAATGCGCAAGCGGTTCGGGGAGATGAGGCTCTCAAAAAGATGAACGGGATCATGCATAAAAGCAAAAGCAGTTCGCGTGAAATGAGCGGTATTATCAGGATAATAAATGATATTTCCGACCAAATTAATCTGTTGTCACTCAATGCCGCAATTGAGGCGGCGCGGGCCGGTGAGCGCGGCCGAGGATTTGCCGTTGTTGCGGATCAGATATCCCTCCTTGCCGATGAAACATCGCAGAGCATTAATGCTATAAGCCGCTTGATTCAGGAGAATGAGAAAGAAATCATTGCGGGTAACGATCATACAGAACAGACGATTAATGGCCTCTCTTCAATAATATCAGGCGTGAGCCTGCTTGAAGGTATGATATCGGGTATTTCTGAAAAGATGAAGAGGCAGGTTGGAACGAAGGAAAATGTCGCCTCAATCATAACCGAGATAAAAGAAAAATCAGAGGGTATACGTATGGCATCGAAGGTTCAGAAGGTTGCTGTTATGGAAATCAACGACCATCTCGACAAAATAACCGAAGGTGTACAGCAAAACGCGCAGGGCTCGGAAGAGTTATCCCTCGCGACAAAAAAAGTGTCGCTGATGGCTGAGCGACTGAAGGAAAAAGTGGGATATTCAGGTTGTAATCCGCAGTTAACGGAAATTGTTTCAGTGGTTTCCCGAAAATCAGAAATACTGACCGCATGCATTTGTGAAGCCGCTTTGTGTGATGCCGTCTCTGCCTTCGAAACGAGGTTAAGCATATCTGGTTGACAAAAGATCTTACCGTCAGTTAATTCTATTGTAATCTATCCCGTACGGTTTATTGCGAGTGGCGCGGAATGGCAGCTGCGGCAGATTGTCGCGAGTTTTTCGCACTGGTAAAAATTGTTGTCTGCTTCAGAGGGGGGATAGAATCCGATGCACGCTTTTGTCTGACGGGGATTTTCTATGACGAGATATCTACTTGTCGCGATATTGCTGGTCATCACACTGTTCATGGCGATACTTTCCTGGTATTCTCTCACAAGGCGGCAGAAGGCCGCTCGCGCGAAATCTCTCGGAGGACTGCTTGCCGCGATCGCGATCTATTCGGGATTTTACGCTCTTGAACTCGGCTCATCATCGCTTGAGGCGATGCTGTTCTGGAACCGCCTCGAATATATCGGTATATCTTTTATTCCGCTTTTATGGATACTTTTTGCCGCTCATTACGCGGATATGCGATGGATATCAAACCGCCCGGTGTTGCTGCTGCTTGTTCTGGGTTCCCTGATCTCGCTTTTCGGGGCATTCAGCGATCCCTTTCTGCATCTTCGCTATTCGACGGCATTTGTCGTCAACAAAGGGCCCTTTCCCGTGCTCGGCTTTACACGGGGGCCGCTCTACTGGAGCAACGTAGTCTTTACGCTCATTGCGATCACTTTCAGTACAGTACTTCTGTTTATCCGGTTTCTCTCAACGGCTGCCGGGCTTTTCAGGCATCAGCAGCTTCTCATGATCTGCGGCACGCTGATCCCCTGCGGTAATTATATTCTGAATCTTTTCGGTGTTAATTTCTGGGGTGTCGACACGGTTCCCTTCAGCATGTTTCTTTCGGTGCTGTGTTTCGGTATCGCGATTTTCGGCTTCAGTATACTTGATGTGCTTCCCGTGGCGCGTGATATCGTCTTTGAAACGATGTCGGACGGTGCTATCGTTTTGAGCATGTCAAACCATATAGTCGATTATAATGCGGCAGCGGCGAAGATCTTCGTCACTTTCGATGCTCGTTTTCAGTCATAATGCGAAAGGGGATGGAAGCGGCGGGAAAAATTCTACTTTTTAAAGACAACACCGATTCTACACTGCTTCTGGCAAAGTTGCGGGAACTCTCGACTATAGATCCTCTGACGAAAGTATTCAACCGTCGCCATTTTATCGAGCTCGCAGACCGACAGCTGGATTATCTTGCGAGGGTCGCGCGTCCTTTCTCTGTTGCGATTCTCGATCTTGATCACTTCAAGCGAATTAACGATACTTACGGACATCTTGCGGGCGACGAGGTGCTGCGTTCTGTCGCTCATGTTGTTTCGTCGGGACTTCGTCCCTGCGATTTTGTCGCCCGCTTCGGAGGGGAAGAGTTTATCTGTTTTCTGTCGGAAACCAGCGGCAGGGCCGCGTTCGATGTGATCGAGCGACTGCGTAACAGTATAATGCGCATTCGCGTTCAGATATCCCCGCAGACGGAAATCACCGTGAACGCCAGTTTCGGTATTCATAGTGTCGATGTTCCCGATAAAAGCGTGAAGATCGATCAGATTATCGCCTGTGCGGATGCGGCTCTGTATCGTGCGAAAGAAGGCGGCCGCAACCGCAGTGTTGTCTTCTGATTTGAGTCTTTGTATCCCCCCCCGTTTTTTCAGTTCGAACTTAGTTTCGTAATTCCAGGTAGGGCATGCCGGGTTTACAAAACCCGGTTTTGCGGTACAGGGGCAATCCATCGTCTGTTGCCGTCAGTGTCAATTTGGCGAGACCGATCGCTTTCGCGTCATATTGTATATACTCCATCAGCTTTTTTCCATAGCCCTTTCTGCGGTGCAGCGGGTAGGTGAAAAAAGACAATACGTGTCCCTGCTTTCTGTTGTGATGTTCGAGGATCGGCGGCATGTCCACCAGCAGTAATCCCGCGAAACAAACGAGCTCGGCTCCCAGGTAGCCGAAATATGCGAGGTAGTCTTCGCGCTGCGTGTGTGTCACTGTCCAGTCATGTACGCTTTTGCGAAATTTTGCTTCAGTTGCAGAGTCGGTTGCGGTATTATTTCTCAGGCAATAATCAATTCTTGCTTTCACCATCAGTTCGATTTGGTCGTTTGTCGCTTTTCTGATTACGAGCGCACTCATTTTGTTCTCCTGCAGAATTATATCGTTGCTTCATTGAATTACGCCAACAGTATGCTGTTATGCGGCAAAGTACTGGTGGTTACCGGCATTCATAAACTGCTAGCAAGAAATACAATGCAATAAAGACGTAAACAATTATTTGTACCGCTTTTCAATTTGTAACTGTGTTTGGAGCAGTTTTTGTTGTATACATTTCTTGGCAAAGCTACAGTCTGATTGAATACAGTAAATGATTCCGTTTACACTTAGCAGTTTCCTGAAAAAGTCCATCGTGGACTTTTTCAGGGTCGTTTCGGCAAAATGAATTTGCCGAAACTCGCATTTTTCTCGGCTTTTTATTCGGAATAAGCCTCGAAAAATGGCGGTACATCC
>JAEWVL010000038.1 GCA_023396665.1 Spirochaetota bacterium | reverse complement strand
GCTTAAGATGCTATAAGAAAGCTCGAATAAGTACCATCAGCAAGGATTATACCCGGTTTCTCTTCGGAATTATTGGAATTTTGAATTGCGAAGATTGCGTTTTAGAGTTTATCTATGCAAAATTTCCGGATTGAAACACTATCGAAAAAGTGAATTACAACAGTAAATATAAATAATAAATACATAAATATAAATAAACATCAACAAGCATAATGTTAAAGATAAAGTAGTAAAACAAAAAAAATTTCTGTTAAATAAAAAAAAATACTTGATTACAGGTCGTCTAAATTAGATATTCCTTAACATGATTGGCATGTTAAGGGGTCACGTAGTTCAGTTAAGACCGTTGTCTGTAATTGTAGACGTGAACGGTGTTGGGTATAATGTCTTTGTTCCGGTTTCCCTTTTGGGCTTTCTCGAGAACAATTCTGAGGTTCTTCTTCACGTTTACACACTGGTTAAAGAAGACAGAATACATTTATATGGCTTTCAAAGCCTGATCGAAAGGGATCTTTTTGAGGTGTTGCTTTCAGTTTCCGGATTAGGTGCTCATAGCGCATTGCTTTTGTTGTCGCACTTTTCTCCCGACGAATTATTTGCCGCTGTGAAAAATGCCGATCCTTCTTTGCTTGTTCGCATTCCTGGAATCGGAAGAAAAAAAGCGGAAAAAATAATATTTGAACTGAAAGCGAAGGAAAAAAAATTATCACTATTCATATCCGGTGCTGATGTAAAAAGTGACTCCCGGAAAGTTGATGTAATAGCGGCATTATGCTCGTTAGGCTTTGAGGAAAACAGGGTAAGCGCTTTATATGATCAGGTGTATGTCTCCGGTGACGCTGTCGAAACGGTGATAAAAAAGATTTTGCGTATAGCCTCTGAAAAATAGGCACAGGGATATTCTATGAGTTAATCCCGGAAGCTCGAACCGCAATCAATTCCAATCATAGACGGGTATGGAGTTTTGCCGGTGATCTTATTCGAGGTTCACTGTATAAATGTTATCATAGAAACAGGAATATTTATTTCGAATATTGAAAAAGTGCTTACGATGTTGTTGATTTTAACTTTGTATTGCACTATACTACTGTAAACCGGACTGCTGGTTGAGTGAAAGACTCGTGATTGTTTTTACGGGCGAACTAATCAGAAACAAAGCGGTTCTATAATATATTAAAAGGAGAACAAACATGAAAATAGAAATTACTATTCTCGGCTTGCTTCTTGAAGACAACCTTTACGGATATGAGATCAAGAAAAAAATTGTAGAAAGACTTGAAGATTACGTAGATATCAAATTCGGATCAATATACTACGCAATCAAAAAAGCCGTCGATAACGGATGGGTAAAGAAAGCGGGAACTGAAAAAGAAGGCGGAAATCCTGAACGTTATATTTATCAGATACTGCCGAATGGAAAGAAATATTACAAGAAGACTCTTAAGCAGTATTTCGAACAAACGATGATTCATTTTGATATTGATATCGTTCTTATGTTCTATAATTCTCTTTCTGAAGACCAAAAAGAGCAGTTCCTCGAAGAACGTAAAGAGCTGATTAAAGACAAACTTAATGACATTAAAGTGAAGATTGCTGAAGAGGCGAAAAAGGGTGAAAACAATTACATGCACCTTTACACCTATCTTGAGAATCATCTGAAAGCCGAAAACAACTGGCTCAAGTCTCTCGGTGGAACGAATTAATCAGTTAAGATAAAACATCCCTTTTGATAAAAAGGGATGTTTTTTAATCACAATAAAATCGACACGAACGTGTTTTACAGGTATGAAGAGAGACTTTCTTTCAAAAAGTCGGCTTTGTTTCGATATACCAGTTCAGACAGTTCGTGTTTGAGTTTTTTCAAATCCGCTATTGCAACTTGCAGCTGTTGCGCTTCGGCAACGGCCTTTTTGTCCTCAGTATCCAGTTCGCGGTAAAGTATTTGTTCGTTGGTATCATTAATTCTGCCGATGTTGGTCAGATGTTTCTTGGCCAGAGAGAACACTATGGTATTGATCAGTTCATTGCCCAGCTCTGATCGTGATTTCAAATCCAGTTTGTTAATCTTGTAGATCACAGACGGAGCCGCTACTTTCAGCGAAGCAGATCGTTTTTCTCCGAGAAAAAGGGCGATTTCTCCGATAATTGTTCCTTTTTCGCTAAACGTTGTCACCCTTTTCCCGTCAACCATGACATCAATGGCGCCACTTTCAAGTATGAACATATCCCTTCCCTCGTCACCCTGTTTACAGAGATAGGTTCCGGGGTTGACAGTGATCATTTGCTCGGAAAAAGATTCGTTTGGTATTACCCTGACGGGATCGACCGCCTTTGCAAAAATCTCTCCACGTTTATATAGCAGGCTTGTTTCGTAGGGTTGCAAGAAACTCTTCAGCCAGGGGAGTTTCCGTTTATGATATTCTTCGAAGATAACGTTCAGAATATAGTAGAAACTCATCGCTGTGTTCCGCATGGAATCCGTATTTTCGTTTAAGAGCCGGCGATTTTTGATGTCGATTTCATTCGTCAAAAGCAGTTGCCGGGAAATAACCAGCGCAATATTCAGCATGAATTGAAATGAATCTTTGGATTGGTGAAAAGCCGAAAACGGAATTTTTTTAATTTCGCTGCCTTCCGGGACGACAAGTGTTTCAAGTCGCTTTACCGGAATTGAGTGCATGTGGGTTAATATCAGCTCTGAAGCTCCGACTATGTAATTGTTTCCATTAATAAGATACTTGTCATGATTGTTGATAAAAAACACGGCTTGAGCTTTGTTTATCAGATATGCCGCATCGGGTTCGGAGTCCATTTCATACAATTTAATATAATTCATTTGCATTCCGGTAGTAATTGATGTTCATGGATATACCGCGGTTTTTTATTGCAAGGCAAGTACCAGACATCGCCGATTTTCTTTTTATGCATACAGAACTCTTTCGCGGTATCCTATTGCATTTCGGTTGATAGTAATTTTTGCAGTTTGCCGGAGTACTAGAAACTGCCGGATACCAAACTAATTGTTACCTGTTATTAAGCCCCTGTTACCTGGTCTATGGTTTTTAAGAGCATTTCCTTTTTGAACGGTTTGCTGATAAAGGCTGAAGCATTCAGGGTCTTGCCGGTGTTTTTTAGTGTTTGCTCTGAAAGAGCGGATACAACGATTATTTTCGCTGCTGGATTTATGGTAAATATCTCTTCCATCGCCTGTAAGCCGTCTTTCCCGTGAATAGTGATATCCATCGTGACAATATCGGGATGAAGTTCTGTAAACAGATTGATCGCGTCGATTCCGTTATCGGCCTCGGCGACGATCTCGTGATTACCGCTTTCAAGTGATTCGCGAATGATATTTCGCATAAATTTGGAGTCATCAACTATAAGTACAGAAGCCATCTTTCCCTCATTTTCTCAACATCATCTTTTCTATTAACATATAGAATATATATAAAAACGAAAAGAATAAACCATGCAGAGTATTGGTTTTTGCCGAAACAGACCAGTTTTTATGATAATAACCGGCTGAATTGTCATAATATTCGCAAAACCGGACTTCGTCAATTCATTAATTTGGCTACACTTGCTCGTGACCGGGATACAAACTTTGAACTGCACCGATATCGAAAAGAAGTGAGAAGTAAAGTCTTACCGGAAAGCCGATAACATTGGACAAAGAGCCGTCAATGGTATCGATGATCATAGATCCTTGATCCTGGATCGCATAGGCTCCCGCCTTGTCCTGATATTCTATTGATAGCAAATAGCTTTTTATTTGAGAAAGTGACAGCTTTCTGAATTCGACGCGAGTACGGCAAATTTTGCTAATAATCGTCGTGTTATGTGTTTTGACAGCGATTGCCAGGGCGCTTAAAACGTAGTGACTGCGTCCCTGAAGTTGCGATAAAAAACTTATCGCTTCGTCATAAGATGCCGGTTTTCCAAAAATCATATCATCCAAGGTAACAATCGTATCGGCGCAGATTACAACAGTATTGGCGGATGCCGAGGAAAGGCAGGCGGCTAGTTTGGATTCGGCAAGACGAAGGCAGTGTTCGGAGGGTTTCTCTCCCTGCAAAATGGTTTCATCGACATCGGGATGTGTGACAGTGAAATCACTGTGATACACCGAGGATAAAATGGAACGACGGCGTGGTGATGATGATCCAAGTATAACTTTCATGAACGTTTTACGACTTTTTCATTTATTTTTTCCACTTCAACGACATCCCGTATTTTTTTGAGCTTTGAGATGAGAAAGTTGAGGTGGTCAAGGCTTTTTACATCGATAACGAGTTTTATTAGGGCGTATCCCCCCTTTGTTTCATTTGCTTCAAATTTGCTGATACTTATTTTAAGGTTCGCTATTTCATTGGTAATTTCTGCAAGAAGATTCTTTTTGTTTATAGCCTGAATCAGTATCTTGACGGGATACATGTGCTGTGTAT
>JAEWVL010000002.1 GCA_023396665.1 Spirochaetota bacterium | reverse complement strand
TTACGGACAACTGCAGGTAATCGGGACAAATCTCTGCAATTCTGCGGGAAAGCCGGTTCAGTTGCGGGGAATGAGTTCACATGGATTACAGTGGGCGGGAAAATACGCGAACAGGGATGTGATCTGTTGGTTGCGTGATGACTGGAATTCACAGCTGTGGCGTGCGGCTCTTTATCTTACAGAGGGTGGCTATATTAATGCGAAACAGTTGAAACAGAGGGTGACTGATTCCGTTGAAGCCGCAATCGAGTGCGGAGTTTACGTTCTGATCGACTGGCATGTTATGAGAGACAGAAATCCCAATGCGTATAAGGAACAATCAATCGAATTTTTTACCGAGATGGCGCAAAAGTACGGGGAGTATCCAAATGTCATCTATGAAATCTGCAACGAACCGAACGGTGATGAAGTTACCTGGAGCAAAGAAATTAAACCATATGCCGAGGATGTGATTGCGGTCATTCGCAAATATGATCCCGATAACATCATTGTCGTAGGAACACCGACCTATAGCCAGGATGTGGATGCTGCGGCGGATGACCCCATCGTCGGGCAAACCAATATCATGTACACTCTGCACTTTTATGCGGGCAGCCATGGCAAGGAACTTATGGCGAAGGCTGAATACGCAATGTCGAAAGGGCTGGCGATTTTTGTTACAGAGTGGGGAACAACACTCAATACCGGTGACCAGTTCAGACCGCAGCAGACTATTCCGTGGCTGGCCTTCATGAAAAAACACAACATCTCCTGGGCAAACTGGAGCGTGACAAATAACGGCGTTGATTCGGCTGTATTGAACTTTAATGTGGATCGTGAAGGAAAAGGCGGCTGGAAAGAAAGTGATTTGAGCGCATCAGGTAAATTTCTCAGAGCAATATTGAGAAATGAGAATCCTGAAAAAGCGATAAAGCGAATAATGAAAAAATAGCGCTACCATGCTGTTGCTGTTGCTGGAGCGGGGCAGGTGAACGGTGATGAAATCATTTACACTTCCGAAGAGTCTTCTTATGGGCAGCGCGACTGCCTCACTGCAGATCGAAGGCGGTGACCGGAATAACTCCTGGTATGAGTGGGCGGAGCAGGGGCACATTGTTGACGGATCAAAAACCTCTCCCGCGACAGATCATTGGCGCCGTGTCGATGAAGACATCGCGTTGATGAAAAAAATGCATCACTCAATTTACCGAATGAGTCTTGAATGGAGCCGTATTGAACCCGCAGAGGGAAAATTCAGTTCCGCTGCGATTCGGCACTATCGTGATGAAATCAAGGCGCTTCGAAAAGCCGGAATAAAGCCGATGGTCACACTGCACCACTTCTCAAATCCTCTCTGGTTTGAACACTCTGGCGGCTGGTTGCGCGATGACGCGGCTGCTGTTTTTCAGCGCTATGCCGGATATGCGGTCGGCGCGCTTGCCGATCTTGTCAGCGACTGGGTCACGATTAATGAGCCGAATGTTTATCTGACAAAAAGTTATGTTTTTGGCGAATGGCCGCCGGCACATAAGGACCTCTCTCATTTTTTTAAAGGGGCAGCTTCGATGGTGCAGGCTCATGCGCTCGCCTATGACACTGTACATGCCCTTCGCCGGGATCGGGGCTATTCGGACACGATGGCCGGTGCGGCGCATCATCTGCGGATATTTGATCCCTGTTCGATTAATCCGCTTGATGCCTTGGTGGCGGCTGTATATGAGCATCTGTTTCAGGATATATTTGTTGCGGCAATGACGAGGGGAACATGTCTTTGGCCGCTGAAGTGCGATGCCTTGAAAAATGCGCGGCCGCTTTCCGATTTTATCGGAATCAATTATTATACGAGAGATATGGTTGGTTTTACTTTCGACAGAAAAGTAAACTTCGGAAAGCTCTCGGTTAAAAAAGCAGCGGCGGTAAATGATCTGGGTTGGGAGATCTATCCCGAAGGTTTTTACCGGCTGCTGAAGAAATTCCATCGCCGTTACCGGCTGCCAATTTACATTACAGAGAACGGAACATGCGACCGACAAGACGTTTTTCGCTCACAGTTCATCTACGATCATCTCTTTCAGCTCAAAAGGGTTCTCGATGAAGGCGTCGATGTCCGGGCCTACTGCCACTGGACTCTGACCGATAATTTTGAATGGCTGGAAGGTTTTAGCGCCCGCTTCGGTCTGGTGCAGCTTGACACAAAAAGTCTGAAGCGTAAAATTAGACGTTCAGGCGAGTTTTACGCTTGTGTTTGCAAAGAAAGGGGGATAAGCGCTGAGCTGATTGAGCGCTATTTAAAAAAATCGTAGCGTATACGGGTCTATTGATTTTTCTCACGAAAACGAGTTGATTCGATATGGTAATGCTTGTAGATGTTTTGTGTTATTTCCTCTATTCGTTTAATGAGCTCTCTGTCTGTAGATCTTTTCTTTACGTATTTGGCGAGATCGGCGAGATCTTTTTTGAGATTGCGTCCGATCTCATCGAAGGCGATACTTACCTTCGAATTGTCGACGACGTGTTCAATCTGCGTTTCGTGCAGTGTTCTTCCCAGTTCACGCTGCGCTATTTCCGCTTTTCTCAAATCGGCCAGTATCTCTTCTGACAGTATAGTGAAATTGGAGACATTCATCAATTCGAAGAAGTTATGCGGTTTTCCGTTTACGACCAGTGCTGCGGATGGATAC
>JAEWVL010000399.1 GCA_023396665.1 Spirochaetota bacterium | reverse complement strand
ACTGAGTACAGTGAATCTGTTTTAATATTGAAGCTTGTTGTAAGATTTTTGCTTTCATCGCTTTCGAGGTTTGAGGAACGAAGAAATCCGTGTTTTTTTATGGTTGTAAGCAAAATGTCTCTCGATTTGGCGAAGTCATTCGTCTCAAAAACAATATCAATGGTATATTCGAGCAGGCGCTGGTTTTCAATATCACCCTTCTGAGCAAACCATCCCTGAAGGCTTTCTGGTTTCGATTCGGTTTTTGATCGTTCGCCGGTGGTGTCGACAGCCGCTTCATCTGCGGCAAGGGAAGGCGGCTGAGAATCTGAAACATATTTGTCTGCCGTTGAGGGACTTTTTTTGGAACAGGCGTTGCAAAATATAAGCAAGATAAGCGTTAGGAAGATAAGCCGTTTATTCATAGTGTGAACCCGCTTTTTCCGGAAGAGTTACATCTATTGTATTTCATCCGATAATCCACTTCAAGACAAATTTGTCATTCCGGTGCAAAATATAAGACCAGTGCGTTGATTCAACAATCAATAGTTTTGAGAACAGTAAGGGCGGGGTTATTTATGGAAAACGATACATACTTTTTTGCTTCATATTGGCAAATATTGCTTTACAGATAACTTTTGTCAAAATAGATTGTATTATGTCTCATAAGTGAACAGGATTTTGTTAATGCAGATGATTATATACTGATGTCAGCCGATCTGTTAAATCGATTATTTGCGGTTTTGTAGAGAGATCGTTCGAATTATTTGGGGGGAGTATGGATTTTCTAAAGAATTTGTTACGCCAGATACGGGAGGTTTTCAATGGCCTTTCGATGACAAAAAAAATAATTGTCGGAGTGATCGCGTTGACAGTAGTGATTGCCTTCGGCGTGCTTTTTACCGTTTCCGGGCAGGATCCGAAGATTGTTCTTTTTGCTGATCTCTCAGCCGATGATTTCGGTCAGGTAACAAAAAAACTTGAAGAGCTTTCCTACGAATATTCCACCAGCGGTACAACCAGTATTTTCGTAAATCCCGATAAACGTGAAGAAATACTCACCAAGCTCGCTCAGGAGGATATGATTCCAAAGGGAATTCCGGGATGGAAACTCTTTGACATGACGAACTGGACGGAGACCGACAGGGAACTCGATGTAAAGTATATGCGTGCACTGCAGGGCGCGATTGTTTCTCACATTCAATCACTTGAGCCGGTTGAAAAGGCAGAGGTGCAGATCGCAATGACCGAGGATAGTCTGTATGCCAGCGAAAATGCAGAGTATAGTGCGGCAGTGACAATTCACCTGGCTCCAGGTTATGAGAATCTGAATCAAAAAACAATCAAGGGTATTGTTTATCTTGTTTCCCGGGCGGTTGGATCGAAGTTAAAACCCGAGAATGTTACGGTAACAGATGCGAACGGAGTAATTATATCCGATTTTGACGATGAATATACGAAAAACAAGGAACAATTGACCTTGCTTGAAGAGCGACGCAAGCATAAGGAAAAAGAACGTTTGCGAATGCTTAACGATATCAAGGCCGGTTTGGAGAGGGTGTTTACCGCTGATCGTGTACAGATTGTCAGTCTTAATCTCGAATACAATTGGGATGAAATATCGGAAAATCATGAAGAACATACTCCGATAGAAACCGTTCCCGATAATCCGGATACTCCTTATTCGGAGCGCAAGTTTGTTGAGTCATTCACTATTGCTGAAAAGAATACGAAAGAAAATTTTCAGGGGCACGGTTGGAATCCGGAAGGTCCCGCCGGTACCGAATCTAACACTCCGGCCGGATATAAGGCTGCCGATGACCAGTTTGCCAAATACAGTAAAGACGAGAATATAACCAATTATGCGATAAACAAGGTTCAAACCAATATAAAACGTGATCCTTTTGATATCGCGAAAATATCAGTGTCCGTCGCGATCGATAACATTCAGGATCTGCCCAGAAAAGAGGATGGAACCTATGACCTCGATCCTTCCAAAAAACCGATACAGATACCTTTGACCGATGATGAAAAAAAGCAGGCAAAGGCCATTGTTGAGGCCGCAATCGGATTCAAGGCTGCCAGAGGTGACAGCGTCATCGTTGAGAATATAGCCTTTGATCATAGCAAGGAATGGGATGCCCTGCGAAATGAATACATCAGAAAAGAACAGACGAAACGGCTGTTACTCGCTGGACTGATCGGAATATTTGCGCTGTTTCTCGGTTTTGTACTATATCAGGCCATTCGCAAAGAGATTGCACGCCGTCGCAGAATCAGGGAAGAGCAGCTTGCGCTTGAACAACAGCGTATGCGTGAAGCGGCTCTTCGTGCGGCAGAAGAGGAAGGGGTTGATGTCGAGCTTTCTCTTGAAGAACGTGCCCGTCTTGAGTTGCAGCAAAATGCCATTAATCTCGCCCGCGAAAGGCCTGATGATGTAGCGCAATTACTGCGAACCTGGTTGGCCGAAGAGTAATGGTCGGTTTTGTGAGGCAAAAAGCATTGCCGGAGCTGTCGTGATCGTGTTTTATTGCCGATAGTATATAACAAGGTATGTATATTATTCCGGCCCGCGTTTAGCGCGGCCGGATGTTGTATTATGGTGGAATGCTGATGCTGCAGTCAAAGAAGACACAGCTATCGGGTCGTCAAAAGGCGGCCATATTTCTCGTAACACTCGGTTCAGAGGTTTCTGCGGAGATATTCAAACATCTCCGTGAGGACGAGATTGAGCAGCTGACATTTGAAATTGCCCGTATAGACAAAGTTGATCCCTCTGAGAAGGATCAGGTCTTGATGGAATTCCAGGAGCTTATGATGGCTCAGGAGTTCATCACAAACGGGGGTATCGAATACGCAAGAGAGGTTCTCGAACGCGCTCTCGGTACGCAAAAGTCAATCGATATCGTCAATCGGCTCACCTCATCCTTACAGGTGCGCCCTTTCGATTTTATCAGGAGAACAGATCCCAGCCATCTGCTGAACTTCATTCAGGGAGAGCATCCTCAGACTATCGCACTCATTCTCGCCTACCTTGATCCGCAGAAGGCGGCGTCAATTCTTTCGGCTCTGCGCCATGAGATTCAGGCTGATGTCGCAAAACGAATTGCGATAATGGACCGTACTTCACCCGATGTTTTGCGTGAGGTTGAGCGGGTACTCGAGAGAAAACTGTCAACACTCGCTTCAGAAGATTACGCTTCGGCCGGTGGTATTGATTCGATTGTTGAAGTACTGAACAATGTTGACCGCGGAACGGAAAAGATCATCATCGAGGCACTTGAGGAAGATGATCCTGAACTTGCAGAAGAGATCAAAAAACGCATGTTTGTATTCGAGGATATCGTGCTTCTCGACGACCGCTCGATACAGAAGGTTCTTCGCGAGGTCGATCAGAACGATCTCGGCAAAGCGCTCAAAGGGGTGGATACAGAGGTTCAGGAGAAAATTTTCAAGAACATGTCCAAACGTGCAGCTTCGCTCTTAAAAGAGGATATGGATTTTATGGGGCCGCTGCGTTTACGCGATGTTGAGGAATCGCAGCAGAAAGTCGTTAATATTATACGTAAACTTGAAGAATCGGGCGAAATCGTCGTTGCGCGCGGCGGCGAAGAAGAACTGGTTATGTGATAAGGGTATACTATGTCAAAACTTGTATTTAAACCGATGGAAATCAAGCAGCTAGGTATTCCCAAACAGATAGAGCTGCCTGACAAGTATCAGAAAAATATTCTTTCCGATGATGAATATCGTGAATTCGAAGTGGACGAAGCGGGAAACCCCGTTGATTTTTATCAGGGTCCCTCCATTGAAGAGATGGAAGCGGAAATCGAGCGCTATCGCCGTGAGACCGAAGAAGAAACCCAGCGCATGATTACCGACGCGCGGGAACAGGCGCGTCAGATCGAAGAAGACGGAAAGAAGAACGCGTTTAAGGAGCTTTCTGAAACCCGTGAACAGATAAAAGTCGAGATGGAGAAGCTTCGCCAGGAATCGAACCGGGAAGTAGAACGCGGTAAATTTGAAGCTGAGAAAATGATTAAAGAGGCCGAACTGAAGGTCTCGCAGATCGAACACGATGCCTACAAGAAGGGCTATGAGGCCGGACGCGAAGAGGGTTATAAAGAGGGGCAGGCGGAAGTTATGCGCCTTATCGACCGTTTGGGAACCATCGTATCAACGGCGGTTGACATTCGCGATGATATTATCAAGTCATCAGAGAAGATGATGACAGAGATGATTCTCATGATATCAAGAAAAGTCATCAAAGACGAGATTGTTGAACGTCGGGAAGTTGTCATCAACAATATCAAAGAGGCGATCAAACGCGTCAAGGATCGCGATCGAATAGACATACGTGTCAATTTCGCGGATCTGGATATGACTACCGCCCACAAGGACGAGCTCATCAAGATGATGGAGTCTCTCAAAAAGGTCAATATTTACGAGGACTCACGAGTGGATCGCGGCGGCTGTATCATCGAAACAGATGTCGGCTCTATCGATTCGCGAATATCTTCACAGCTTGATATGATAGAAGAGGCTATTCGTAACACGAATACAATGTAACGGTGAATTATGATACGCGTACTGCCGCACGAAAAGGTTGATGTACTCAGTAAGTACATGCGGATAATTGATGAGCTTGATACTGTCAGGCAAACCGGTTATGTCGATCGTATTCAGGGACTAACCATAGAATCGGTGGGTCCCATCGTGCGCTATGGCGATGTATGCAAGATAATCACCGATAAAAAGGATTATATTTACGCCGAGGTCGTCGGTTTCCGGGCCAAGGACAGACCGCTTCTGATGCCTATCGGAGACATGCACGGCGTGATTCCAGGAGCCGATGTCATTTCTCTCGGTTCTTCACTTATGGCTCCCGTCGGTCCGGAGATTCTCGGACGAATAATCGACGGTCTTGGAATGCCGATAGACGGCAAGGGTCCTATATTGACTTCTTATAAATATCCGATTGAGGGTAAACCGGTTAATCCTCTGAAACGACAGGATGTGGCCAAACCGCTAATGACCGGCATTCGTGCGATTGATGGTCTTCTCACCGTTGGACGCGGGCAGCGTATCGGCATCTTTTCCGGTT
>JAEWVL010000381.1 GCA_023396665.1 Spirochaetota bacterium | reverse complement strand
GGACAGCACCGTAAAGGAAGATTACAGTGTATGAACTGGCCGATAAGTTCGCCGAATATCTTTCGTCTGAAAAAGGATACTCGGCGAATACGGTCGAATCCTATCTCGGCGATTTGACGCAGTTTGTCACCTTTGTGCTCGAAAAAAGTTCTGACTACGAAATCAGCGCGACAGTACAGGGCGATGACGTTCTCACCGAAACGATCGGCGTCCGGGACATTCGATCGTGGATCGAGTACATGAGCGATGAGGGCTATGCCGCTTCATCGATAGAGCGGCGTCTTGCCTCTTTGAAAAGTTTTTTTAACGCCATGTACAAGGGGGGATACCTTAACGCAAATCCAACGCTTGGGCTTCGAGCCCCGAAGAAGGGCAAACGTCTGCCCAAATACCTGACTGCACCGCAAATTGAAAAGATACTCGATTTCCCGGTCGAAACCTTCAAGGATTGCCGTGATACTGCGCTTTTGTTACTGCTGTTTTCAACCGGCTGTCGTGTTTCCGAATTATGTACCTGTAATCTCGTTTCGGTTGACTTGACACTGCGCCGTATTCGTGTCTGCGGAAAAGGTTCATATGAACGCTATGTTTTCATTGCCGATAGGGCTTATGCGGCGCTGAAACGATATCTTGCTCTTCGCAATACAAGCGTAGCCGGTGATGCTCTTTTTGTCAATGTACACGGCAGTAGGCTGACCCGCCGGGGTGTTTTTCACATTATCAGTTTACGCGCCCGTAATGCCGGTTTCGGAAGTGTCACCCCGCATACATTTCGGCATAGCTTTGCCACAGAACTTCTGAATAACGGTGCCGATATAAAATCGGTGCAGGACATGCTTGGCCATCATGCCATCAGCGCGACACAAAAGTATACGCATACGACACGCGCACGTCTCAAAAAAATATATGATGAATACCATCCGCACGCGAAGTGAGTGATACGGCTCTGGCGTCGCAAATTTTGTATCGGGTTTTTTCACAATAAGGTGTTCGAGAAGACATTCACGCGGAAACGGCTGTTTTGTCACATTTATACTGTGTCGGTGTAAGCCCGGTAAGCTGTTTAAACATCTTGTTAAAGGTCGATTTTGAATTGAAGCCTGAGTCATACGCGATTTTCAGCATATTGATTTCGGCGCTCTGCTCAATAAGCCGTTTCGCCTCGTTCACTCTGAAGCCGTTGATATAATCGTAGTAGTTTATTCCGTAGTAACTGTTGATGATGTTTGACAGGTAGTTTCTCGGTATGTTGACGGCTTTTGCCAGATCATACAGTGTCAGTGAAGGGTCTTTATAGGGTGCCTCTTTTTGCATGATTGTTTCCAGGCGGTTTTTGTATTCCTGCATGTTCTTCAGGGTGATTTTTTTCTCAGCTGAGGTCGTCCTGCTTTTTTGATCATCGCCATCGTTTTCCTTTGTCACAGTCGAGAGCTGATTGTTCGTTGTAAAAAGATCAGCCTGCAGCAGGGCTTTGTATGAAAGCGTACACATACACAAAGAAACAGTGACGGGAATAAAGCGCAAAATCAGGGTGACGGGAATACTGAACACCGCCTCTACGATAACAACGAGTCCGATGGGAATAAACGCCAGAAGAATCATAACGATAAAAAAGTTTAACCAGGAGAGATTCAATTTGTCGATATCCGAAAAATATTTTTTAATCGATACGGTGTAGTTTCGAATGAGGCGGCGTGACGCATAAACATAGAGCAGCATGTGAATAACAACCAGAAAACCGGCAAAGTGCTCAAATATCCGTTGATGCATGGGTATTTCGTTTTGATTCCAGTTTATGAAATACTGCATTTTTTCTGTTCCGCTCATAAGGTAAAATCTGTGACGTAATGCGAACCAGCCGAGTTCCGGCAGCAGGTGCAGTACGTCACACAATTTGAATCTGTAATCTCTTTGGGTAAGCACCCGAACGTAGAAATAGAACAAAGGCCCCATAAGAAGAATAAAAAAATATGGTGTGTTTAACAGATGCGGCACACGGTAGATCAGATTCGTGTATAAGAGCAGACCGGGGTTGATAATGCTGCAAAGAACAACCAGCAAAAGTACGGAGAGTATCGTATTCGCTCTTTTGTTTCCCCTTGTTTGAGCTAACAAAATAGACGAGAAAAAAAAGCAACTGAATATGCCAACTGCTGATATCAGAGATACGCAATCGAAACTGACCTGCATAAGCCCTCCCGGCTATTTGAGACAAAAGTGAGTATTCCCGATAGTTGTTCATCTTTATATATTCTGTTGCTTCGACGGATTCGGATAAAATGCATTGCTTCCGCACCACTGTCGGAAAAGATACATTTCTCAACGCTTGTTTTGTCAATAAATAATGTTTTTTTGAAATTGTAATTATCAACAATTTCAAAAAGAAGGTATTTTGCTACCCGGGCGGTCGAAGTAAATAGTCAAAATGTGATAAAAAGAATAACTATAAATCTGCACCATGGTATAATTGGTATTTTGTGATTAAGTCATACCGTAATTAATCGGCCGTTACGATTACATTAACATCGACAATGAAATTCATCGACTGTCACATCAGTGGCACCATCTTTATTCGGCGGCAGAATGCAGACCTCGGGCTTCTGCCGCCATTCTTTCACGGTACTCATCAAGTATTGCGGCTGTCGCGGTTGCTCCGGCACGCGTGCAGCCGGCTTGTCTGATTTCGATGAGTCTGTCAAGCGTACGAATCCCGCCGGCGGCTTTCACCTGTACTGAAGCTGCGGCATGTTTTCTCATCAAAAGCAAATCGCTGATCTCTGCGCCGCCAGTGCCGTAACCGGTTGAAGTCTTAACCCAGTCAACATCGGCCTCGTTGCAAATTATACAAAGATGAACCTTTTGCTGCTCGTTGAGATAGCAGTTCTCAAAGATAACCTTAACTTTTACGGCATGCTCATGTGCGAGTTTTGTTATCGCCACAATTTCGTCTTTTACGGGATTCCATTCGCCGCCGAGCACCCTGCTGATATTCACGACCATATCTATCTCTTTCGCGCCATCATCAATCGCCTGTTCCGTTTCGAATAGCTTCGTCGTTTTCGAATTAGCCCCGTGCGGAAAGCCGACTGTTGTGGTCGGTAAAACATCAGTGCCGCGAAGCATATCAACAGCGGTTTTCAGAGCAAACGGCATAATGCAAACACTGGCGGTATCATATCTGCGGGCAATTTCTATTCCCTCCTGCAGTGCTTTGTCCGACAAGACCGGATTCAGCAGGCTGTGGTCGATCATTTTCGCCAACTGTTCATAACTGTAATTCATCGCATATTCTCCTTGATTATCTGCCAGGGTGATCTTTTTTTTTCTCAATTCGGCCGTGTTGACGACCTTTCGAAAAGTCGATTACATTTGAAAATGCGTACATATCGGCACGATACACAGTGCGCTCATGCCAGAGAGGCAGCATCCTGCCGTCAAAGGCAATCGCGTTTATTTCAAGCGCGCTACTGTTCACGGGGACACCCAGCGCTGTTGCTTCTGTTTTTGATAATAGTACCGCATTGATTTGCTGTTCGATTTTCAGTACTGTGATTTTGAATTTTTTTTCCAGCAGGGTATAGAGTGATCCTTCAAGCATGCCGCGATCCAGCCTGTATTTTCCCGGGAGAAGCAGATGACGGTATTCAACAATGACCGGCATCTGAGAGGCATACCTGATGCGTTCCATATAGTACAGTGTTGAATCATCGGGGGGGGGATACGTTCCGAAAAGACCGTTTGCTGCAGCGCCGGTTTCACACATCTCAAATCGTCGTACGACCGTTGCCGGCTGTAATCCGCTTGCTTCGGCCCGTGCGCTAAATGAGACCAGCGTGCTGAGATCGTTTTCCAGCGGATCCGATATGACAAATGTTCCGATTCCCTTCCTGAAGCAAACCAGGCCTTCACTGACAAGTGCCGATAAGGCTTTGTTGGCGGTTGCTCTGCTGACTTCGTATTTCTCGGCGATTTCACGTTCAGTCAAGAATTTCGCGCCCCTGTCAAATGTTCCGTTGAGCAAGAGCTCTTTTAATGCCTGCACAATTTGCAGATAGACAGGTTCTTTAATGATATTCATAAACGATCCATGTGGTATAGTGGCTAAGCCACGTTATCACATGGTATTATTTTGTCAATAAAGAATCTCGATGTATCAGCACCAACAATGTTTTATATCGTTTTCATTATTTCTAAAACCGGTAAATGAACTGAGAAGTTGCTGAAGATTAATAGTGGACATTTATATAAGTATGTATTTACCTATGTTGTCATTGTGGAATATCGTATTCGATGGTTTAACCCGTATTGAGGAGATTTGCATGAAAACAGTACAGTCCCTGCAATCATCCCTTGGCTGTATTTGTTTTTTCTGCTGTATCTTCTGCTTTTTTTCAACAATCGCACTGAATGTTCCCCTTGTCGCCGCCGCAAATACCGCAGCACCTGTGAGTGAAAAGGTCGCACAAAAGAACAGCGGTAAAATGAATCCCTTGCAAAAGACTGCGGAGTCGGTAAAAAAAACGCAAGAACAGGCCGGCCGTTTATATAAGGCTTTTGTCGCTATTTTCAAATCCATTTTTCTTGTACTGGGACTCGTGGTGTGTATATTCTGGTTTGTCGTCTGTTTTGTCGGTTTGATAATTGTTATCTCTATGGATCTCGTCACCTTATTTCAGTCGGGTTTAACAAAATCTTATTTCGGATTTTTCATGCGCAGTGTCGATTTCATGATGCAGTTTCTCGGCTCGGTCATCAAGTACTAGCAGTCTCCTGCGTAAGTCCATCGTGGACTTAAGACTGCTGATACATATGCGATGCGATAAGGTATTTGCGTACTGAGCAGGATCTGCGGCCATACAGCCGCTTATTGCGTCTTTTGCCTGTCGGGAATTATTTCTCGCTGTTGTCAATTTTCGGGCGAAGAAAATTGCTCCGAATACGGCTGGTATATTTTTCAATAGTGAAAAAACTAAGAACGCGCCGGATCGCATTGAGCAGTTTGAATTCCTTTCTCTGAAAATTCAGGTAGCGTTCAGCCTCGTATACGGGTGATTTTCTGAAGTACTCCCACCAGAGATCGCCCAGGGGCAGCATACAGTTCCAGGGTTTTTTCCCCACAAAGTGAACGACGCTGATATCTTTATTTTTTACGTTTTTTATGTCCAGATGATTCGGGCTGAAATTGTATTCCTGATCAAGAAAAAATACATCGTCTTTGTAAAGAAGATTCAGAATGTCCTGATCCTGATAATAGAAATTCTTATTCAAAAGCGGTCGGAGTTTTTCGTGATAATCACCCATCCTGTTGATTTTATCAAGATTCATTACCAGAAAACCCGCATTAAAATAGCTGTCATACCCGAAACCGTAGTGCTTCTTGTAATTGTTTGAAATTACGATATCAGCTACTGCAGCCACCGAGTGATTACCCATTTTCAATGTCATCAGAGGTGAAAGGTCGTTCAGAAAAATCATGTCCACATCGGCGTAGATAATTCGCTTGTGTGATGTGAAATAATCCGGAATAGCCAGGCGGTAATAGGTGTCGATGGAGATATTGCGAACTTCAAAAGTTTGCATAAACCGGTCATTGAGATCTATGAAATTGATTTTACAGTTACTGTAGTTCATGGCTAATCGGGTGACCAGCTTTTTGTTTTCACCGGAGAGCCGCTTTCCCGAATGCAAAATACTGATCTCATAGTCAGTACCATCGTTCGCATTTTCGAGAAGAGAAGTTAAACATACCATGGCTGGAATAATAAATGTATCGTTAAAAGAAAATACGACCGGTACAATTGTTCGTTTTTGTTTTTTGTCACTCATTTTATTTTCCAGCAAGATAATAGATGGGGCAATTCATATCCGGCTTCTGTATACGAATGGGCAAGCAAAATTCTGATCGATCAAGAAAAATACGGTATGGATTGTTCTGAAAAGCAATTTGCGCAATAATGATCAAGAGAAAATGAAATATGCCCCCAAAAAAGCAATACCGGACAGGAAGAAAATATTTCTCTATGCTATTCTGCTAATTGCAGGGCCGGCAACGGGGGTTGTGACGTGCAGCTGTTCGAAATTCGGTCTAATTCAATATTTGTCGGGGTACTATGAAGGAACAACAGTTAGAACTGCAGGAAATAGGCCGATATGATAATGGCTGCATCTGCATGCTCGAGGCCTTTCGGGACGGTTTACTGCACCTTGAATCTTTCAGCAATGCCATTGTCTTTTACAAAATGGGAGAAAAGCTCGCTTCTGCGGTGTTCACACTTGCCGCCGTCGATATGAAGAGGGGGATCATAAAGTGTTCAGGGGCATCGTTACCGGAGGCTTCAATCATTTACGATGTGAAACCCTATTTCCCCTGTGAGGATTATGTAAAAAATTGCGCTCTTGCGCTTAAGCAGAACAAACTATGCG
>JAEWVL010000319.1 GCA_023396665.1 Spirochaetota bacterium | reverse complement strand
GACATGCACGGCATTTGCGTGTCGACCGGCAGCGCCTGTTCGACCGGTTCGCTCGATCCTTCTCACGTGATCATGGCACTGCATCACGATCCGGAGAGTGCTCACGGGTCCATCCGTTTCAGTATGGGGCGCGATACCAGCATGCAGGATCTTGATTATACGGTCGACAAGCTTAAAGAGACGGTAGAATTTCTGCGCAGTATCAGTCCCCTTGGCAGATGAGTGCGGCCGGTTTGGGCGCTTTGCTTTAAGGCTCGATCCCGTCCGGACGGACAGCTTCGAAGAGGCGGTATCCCCCCCCGTTTTTTTGCCGTTTGTATGGGTTTCTCTTCGCATTATGCCATTGGAATCTCTAAAAAAATTCTTCGCAACTCGAACCTCGAATAATTCCAAAAAAACCCGAGATAAAATCAATACGAGTGGTAATTATTCGAGGTTCCCTTATCTTAAAAAAAGACCGACCGGCCTTAAGGCAGTTTCCGTAAAAACTTATTGAAATATAATACCGTCGGACGCAGACCGTCCCCCGTGCATTTAAGCAGAAGTATTTCCGGATAGGCTTTCCCCTCCTTTCTATTCTTTTGCAGGCTGCTGAAACAAAACGGGGAAATAGTTCGCGAAGGTGAAGGGACACATGTTACAAATTGAAACCGGTTTACTGCTGATTTTCGGCATAGCAATTTTCGGGGGCATTACGACGGCCCTGCTTTTTCGTTCGATCAAGATGCCGCAGGTGATCGGCTACATTGTCGCGGGCATTGTGATCGGACAAAGCGGATTCAAGCTGATTTCCATCGAACATGTGATCGCACTCAACTCTTTCAATTATTTTGCTCTCGGTGTGATCGGCTTTCTTGTCGGATGCGAACTGAAATTCGCTGATATGCGCAAATATGCGAAACAGTTTTCACTGATACTTCTGGCTGAAGGCTTGCTCGCATTTATTTTCGTCACGGCGATCGTTAGCGCGATATTATATCAGGTTACGGGTTCCTTTGAAATAGCGCTTGCCGGCGGTGTTGTTTTCGGCGCGATCGCTTCGGCGACCGATCCGGCATCGACCATCAGCGTTATCTGGGAATACCGGGCGGCGGGGATTCTCACCACGACCATCATTGCGATTGTCGCGCTTGACGATGCGCTGGCGATGTTTCTTTACGGTATCGGTACAAGCCTCTCGCAGATATTGACGGGTCAAAGCACCAGCGTTGCGAAGGAGATGCTGCACATACTGCTGCATCTTGTTTCTTCTACCGGATTGGGTATTGTCTGCGGTTTACTGATCAGCCAAATCGTGAAAAAAGCGAGCAAAAGCGAGACCGTTTTTGTTTCGGTGCTCGGTACCATTATCAGCTGTGTCGGTCTTTCGGTGGTGTTCGATCTTGATATTATTCTTGCCGCAATGTTCGCCGGTCTCGTGGCGGTGAATGCGGGGGGTGATCACAGTAAGGGAATGGTTGCGCAGATTCGCAGCATCTCCACTCCGATCTATATTCTGTTTTTTGTTCTGGTCGGTGCTCGTCTGTCGCTCGGTCATATGCCCCTGTGGCTATGGGGCATCATATCAGCGTATGTGCTTTTGCGCAGCTTCGGTAAATTCGCCGGCGCCTATTTGGGAGCGAAGCTGTCGGGCGCAGAGCCTAAGGTCGCGAAATATACGGGAATGAGCCTGTTCGCCCAGGGCGGGGTCGCGATTGGACTTTCCATCATGGCGAGTCAGCATCTGGAGCACATACAGATAAGCGAAGGCCTGAGTCTCGGTGATGTCATTATTTTCGGTGTTACGACAACAACGCTTATCGTACAGCTCATCGGTCCATTAATGGTAAAACTTGCCGTGCATCAGGCGAAGGAGAACGGAAAGAATATTACCGTAGAGGATGTGATCATGAAATGGACGGTGGGTGACCGTATCGATCATCATGCGAAAAGCATTCCCGCAAGTGCTACGCTCAGAGAGGTGGTTACGCGCTTTACACAGATCGAGGACATGTTTCTTTCGGTGGTGAATGCGGACAGAAAATTTCTCGGTACCATTTCGTATAATGAGATCAAGGCGGTGATAATGGATCAGCATGTGTGGGACTGGATTATCGCCGCAGACCTGATCACCAGAGGCGGGCATCAGGTATATGTGTCGCAACCGCTCTCAGAAGCACTGATTTTGATGGAGCAGCTGCATATTGAACAGTTACCGGTAGTCGAGAAAAATTCAGGCAGATGGATAGGGATTATCGACCGTCAACGCGTGCAGAAAGCGGCGCAGAAAGAGCTTCTGGTTTCGTCTATTGAATGATTCTGTTCATAATTGGGAAAACGTCACTTTTGCGGCAAATTAATTCATAAGACACGAATAACAATAGTTGATTTTTTTGTTATTTCCTCTACTATTAGCATTGGATTCTACGATTTTCTGGTGCCGGTGGTTCGTCGATGGAAGAAACTCGACATGGATATAATGCTTTGCTCGTCGAAGGTGTTGCACGAATACTTGTTGTCGATGATGAGGAACTGGTTCGTTCATCGCTGGCGAGATTTCTGGCGAATAAGGGTCATCATATAGAGGAAGCGGAGAACGGACTTGAAGCCGTCAGGAAACTGGAAAAGAGTCCTTTCGATCTTGTTTTGACCGATCTGAAAATGCCCGTTTCTGACGGGAGAGAAGTTCTTAGAATCATGGGAGAACGTTTCTCTTCGATTCCCCGCATCGTTCTTACCGCTGTCGGTTCAGATGAGGATATTCTTCTCGCGCTCAAGACCGGCGCATACGATTTTCTTACAAAGCCAATTCTCGATTACAATCTGCTGATGCATTCGGTAAACCGTGCACTCGAACGAAAACGTCTGAATGACGAGCGCGTGCGCTCGCTTACCCTGATGGAGCAAATCAACAATATCATATCGATGCTGAACAGAGGTAAGGAGACCGTGGAGATCTTTCAGATGCTCTATGTCTCGCTCAAGACAATTATCCCCTTTAACCGTATTGATGTTCTCGAACTTGTTCGCGATCGTAGAAAACTCAAAATTACACTGTCACAGTCTGATCGTGAAATGCTCTTCGTTCCCGGTGACGAGTTTGAATTGGAAGAACAGGTCTATACGAATATCACCAAAAAGACGACGATTAAGATATATGACACCATACAGAAGCTTGTCGACAGTAATGATTTTCCCGAAAAACTGAGAGGGATGGTCGACGAGGGTTGGAAATCCGCACTGCTGACACCGCTCATTATCAACGGGTATGTGCGGGGCTTTCTGAGCCTTCTCAGTGACAGGGAAAACGCTTATGATGCCGAACATGCGAATTTTCTCAATCTCATCGCGGGGCATGTCGCGTTCAGTCTTCAAAGAGGAGATCTTTTGAGCGAGTTGGGCATGCATACCCGCCACCTCGAACACCTTGTCAAAGTGCGAACTCATGAAGTGCTGAAAACCCAGAAGACCACAATTTTTGCTCTGAGCAAGCTTGCCGAAATTCGCGATAATGAAACCGGTGCTCATCTGGAACGTATGCGCAATTACTGTGTTTTGATGGGACAGCTGCTGAAGTACACGAGTGATACCGACGAGATCGGCAATGAATTTCTGAAAACCATTTTCGATTCTTCGATTTTGCATGATATCGGAAAAGTCGGCATTCCCGACGCGATTCTTCTGAAACCGGCTCCACTGACCCCTGAAGAATTTGAGATAATGAAAACGCATGCCAGAATCGGATACGAGGCGCTGGAAGACGCGTCGAAGGGTCTCGGTGACGATTCTTTTCTTACCATGGCGAAAGACATCGCGCTGTTTCATCATGAGCGATGGGACGGAAAGGGCTACCCTACGGGGAAAAAGGAGACAGAGATTCCGCTTTCGGCCCGCATCGTCTGCCTGGGAGACATCTATGACGCACTCACCTCGAAACGCCCCTATAAGGACGCCTTTACGCACGAGCAGGCAATACACATTATGGAAGACGAATATTACCGCTTTGATCCCAGTATTTTGAAAGTCTTTCTTGACAACAACGGGGACTTTGACAGAATCAGAAAACAGTTTGCGTGAGGTTTCCCGATGTACCAGCAAAGGCAGATCAGGCTTGTCGGCCCGCTGACCGACATGGTCAGAATACTTCTGATTTTCAATGTAGTCATCTTTCTGTTTCAGCAGTTTGCCCGTCTGGTAGCACCTTACGTTGTCGAAACCTACTTCGGACTTAACCACGCAGGCCTTATCGGTAATCATTTCTACTGGCAGCTTGTCACCTATATGTTTCTTCACGGCGGCTGGCTGCATCTGTTTTTCAACATGTTTGCGCTATGGATGTTCGGTTCGGAAATCGAACGCCATTACGGATCGCGATTTTTTATGCTCTACTACATTTTTTCGGGTCTGGGTGCCGGTGTCTGTATAGCGATCATGAACTGGGTTTTGGCCTCGGGTAATTCCATAAGTGCCCTGACACCCACGATGGGCGCGAGCGGTGCGATATACGCGCTTTTGCTCGCTTACGGAATGACCTGGCCCAATCGTGAAGTGTACCTCTATTTTCTTTTTCCGGTAAAGATGAAATACCTGCTGATCGGCTACGGCCTGATCGAATTCTTCGGTACGCTCAACACTCTCGGTGGACAAGGCGGAAACATCAGCAATGTCGGACATCTCGGCGGCTTGTTGACAGGGCTTATCCTTTTTGCCAGCGGCTTCGCAAGAAACGGTTCGGGAGGATTTTTCTCATCAAAGAAAAATCCGGTTTCTGATTTTCTGAAAAAACAGCGAGTTGAGAAAAAGCGACAGGAGATTGAGAAGCGTATTAAGGCGAAAGAAATAATCGATCGCCTTCTTGACAAGATAGCGTCCGAGGGTGTTCAATCGCTGAGCGCCCAGGAGAAAAACGATCTTGAATGGGCGCGTCGCAACTACTATCCCGATAACAATGAAACACTGCATTGATGCAATGAACAGAAAAACACCGAGTACTCCCGTATCCGGCGCCTTGCGTGACGCACTGCCTGTCATCTTGGGGTATTTTCCCATCGCGGTGGCCTACGGCCTTACCGCACGTAACGCCGGACTCTCGTTTTTTGAGACGGTGGCGGTATCGGTTTTTGTTTTTGCGGGGGCGAGCCAGTTTATCGCCGCAGGAATGATTGGCGCCGCGGCGAACCCCGTATCTATCGTGTTGACGGTGTTTCTCGTAAACCTGCGGCATTTTGCGATGAGCTTCTCACTGCGACACCGATTCGGACATGTTCCGCGGATTTTGTATCCCTTCGTCAGTTTCATGATTACCGACGAAACCTTTTCGGTAGCCTCTTCAAAGAAAATCCTCTCCGCCACGTATCTGCTGGTCATGGCCTTTCCCTGTTATCTGAGTTGGGTTTGCGGTTCCGGTGTCGGCTTTTTGATCGGAGAATTGCTTCCCCACAGAATCGCAGAGAGTGCTGAAGTGACCTTGTATGCGATGTTTGCGGCATTGCTTGTTCCACAGGCGAAAAAGTATCCCCCCGCCGCGGCTATAGCGATCGCTGCAGCCGCACTGTATATACTGTTGATTCGGTTGCATGCAATACCCGGGCTTGCCATTCTTGTTTCGGTGATTGCGGTGGCCTTTGTCTCGGCGCTGATAATCAAGGACGGGGATGTGAATGAGGCTTGAGATTTTTCTTCTGATTATTGCGATGATGGCGGTGACCTGGCTGCCGCGGCTGCTTCCGCTGTACCTTTTTAACGGACAAGTTAATCCGCTTGTGACGCGCTTTTTACGCTTTGTCCCCTATACTGTTCTGGGAGTGATGGCCCTGCCGGGATTTTACGAGTCGGTAAAGGGAAGTGTACTCTACTCGTTTCTTTGCATGTCGGGCGCGGCACTCGTGGCGTATTTCAGTGAGAACATAATCGCCGCCGTACTGGCATCGGTGTGTATTGCGCTCGCGCTTTCGTATCTGTAGGGTGTACTGTTCTCTACGTACCCTCATGGGATGCATTACAGCTGATGTCACTTCCGATCGGACAATAAGAAATTCAACGGATTTTCAACGCCTTTGGAATATTTTTAAACAGTATTTGAATGGACAATCTGAATTATCAGCAGTAAGAATGTTGCATGGAAAATCAGACTATCGTTACAACTGCAAAGTATCGTCTGTTTTCGTTTGTAATAACCGAAACTTCTTCACAGATAGGCGCAAGCCAGTACATCTACCTTTATAAAACCGCTATGTACAGAGAAATCAGGTTTACTGCTGAAATAGACAAAGGGCAAAGTCTTCTGATCATTTCAGCGGACTGTATGGAAGGAAGAACCGTTCAATTAACGGATGAACAGATAGTATCTCTTTACGGTGAATTGCCTGAATGGAACAAAACAAGGTATTACACTCTCTCGTGCAAAGCGGAACAACTCTATCTTTGCCAAAATGCCTTACCTGTAGTATATTGCTGACTATTTGAGCAAGGGAGTCACTTGTACAATATGAACGTACTAAAAACGGTAAAGGCCATAAACATACATCCCCTGTATATGATTTTATTCAGTTTCATTTTCCTTATCATTAGCGGTACGGTACTGCTGATGCTCCCGGTTGCCGCGAATATCCCCGTTCAATTCATTGATGCCCTGTTTACCTCAACATCGGCCGTATGCGTCACAGGTCTTGTCGTCTTTGATACCGCCAGGGATTTTACTTTGTTCGGAAAGACGGTAATTCTTCTGCTCATTCAATTCGGCGGTTTTGGAATAATGACGTTCTCACTCGGACTGATTTCGCTTTTCAGGGGTGACTTTTCCGTTAAGTGGAGATACACGATTAAGGGTTTTTACAGTGAATCGGGAAGTATCCCCATATCACATATTCTGATCAGGGTAATCAAGTACACTTTTGTGTTTGAGGCTGTAACGGCGATGCTGCTGTTTATGCAGTTTCGATTGGAGTATCCGCTGCCGGAGGCTGTCGGGCATTCAGTCTTTCACGCAGTTTCGGCGTTTTGTAATGCGGGATTCTCTACGTTTCCGGGCAGTCTGATTTCTTATCAGAACAATTATACTGTTATTATCGTGATTTCAATGGCAATCATTCTGGGAGGAATCGGATTTGTCGTATTAAAAGAGATATCCGCCCTGAGACAGTTCTTGTGGCGACCTGACAAGATAAAAAGAAACACCTTATCACTTCATACGAGAATCGTTCTGTTGATGACCGTGTTTCTGATCGTTGCGGGGACAGTTCTGCTGTTTGTTCTGGAAAGAAATAACACAATGGGGAACATGTCTTTCTTAAAAGCTGTGCTGAACGCTTTTTTCCAGTCTGTGAGCTGTCGTACAGCCGGTTTTAACAGCATCGATATCTCTTCGATGAGAGAAAGCAGCCAGCTCGTCATGATCGTGCTTATGTTTATAGGAGGTTCTCCCGGATCCATCGCCGGAGGAATCAAGACGACGACGTTCTTTACCGTTATGCTGTTTTTATTTTCGAAAAGTTTCAAGAAAAAGGGAAACAGTGTTTTCAAACGCACGCTTGATGAGGAAACGGTCAGCAAGAGTCTTTTTTTGTTCATACTTGCGATCACAATGATTTTGTTTTCCAGTTTTGCCATGCTGGCTTCATCGGTAAATGACGGAAACGGTTCTTTTCTTCCGGTG
>JAEWVL010000332.1 GCA_023396665.1 Spirochaetota bacterium | reverse complement strand
TTACGAGGATGCGGAAATTCTGACCTCGCGCAAGGGCTTTAAAGATTCCATATATAACATATTCCTTTGTATTTCACAGTTCTACATGCGGCAGTCATCATGTGAAATTGAGATACTTAAAAAAAAGACGACAATTCATCTCAATTTCCAATTTCGCGGTCTGTCAGAACAGATGCCTGATATTGCCAAGTTGTTACGTATCTTTTTTACGGAGAAAAGAAGTGATGAGTCTCAGATTGAATACAAGATGCGACTGGGACTCAGTATTGCGGTGGAAAATCTCAGACGTATCGGCGGAACCTTTAACATTACAAGTGCAAACGGAGGCAATGTCTCCGTTTTTATCACTTTTCCTTCTAATGATTTTCTTCAATCGGTTAATGACATAAGAAAGCATTATCTGGAAATGGCGGTGCGGCGTAATTCGGGAATAGTCTATCTCAGCTGCGAAGACAAGGTGATGGAACTTCTGCTTTCGGAAGTTCTATCAGAAACCGGGTTTCTGCTTCGCTTTGTGCGGCCTGAAAAAGTTTTTCTTGATATTGAATACAGTCAGGCTCGAGCCGTTATTTTTGACACCGGTGCCGTGGAGAACCTTGAAGAAGATCGGCTGCACGATTTATTTACGCGCCTGTCTGACAAAAAAGTGGTCTACATATGCAGACAGGGTGATGCCGTTGTCAGCGCCCTGCATGTGTATAATGCGGTGTTTCCGTTCGAGATTGAATCAATTACGGAGTTTATTCAGGCCTGATGCATTATATAGTTGGCGACATACATGGTGAATATGCGAAGCTGAAGAGCCTGATGCTGCAGGTGCTTTGTGATTTTCAAAAAGAAGACACACTTGTTTTTCTGGGAGATTATATCGATCGCGGACCCGATTCGTATCGCGTTGTGGAATATGTATGCTCTCTGTCAAACGAGTATGCGGTGATACCACTGATGGGTAATCACGAGCTTATGCTTCGAGGCGTTCTTGCGGGTACATTGGCCCCCGATCATTATTACTATAATGGTGGAAAAAGAACAATCGAAAACTATAAGGAGCACTTGGGGCAGTTTTATATTCCCGAAACGCATAAAAAGATACTATTTTCTGAGATATATTACTATCAGACTGAAACCTTCATTGCAGTTCATGCAGGTATTCCTCCCGATCATCCGGTAGTGGAAGAGAGTGATCACGAGGATCTTGTTTGGATTCGTGAACAATTTTATACCAGGAATTATCATTGGCCCAAAACGATTATTTTCGGTCATACACCGACCTTCTTCATAAATAAAATGAAGGGAAAGCCCTATTTTGACGAAAAACGTAATATTATCGGTCTTGATACCGGGGCGGCATACAACGGCCCGATTAGCTGTCTGCGTATGCCCGACAAAAAACTCTATCAATCCAGATAACGAATTCGACTGAACAGTCGAAAAGAACATGCAGGCAAAATCGATAAAACGAAGCTGGCGGAGGAACAATGCGAATGTTCGTCTCTTTTCATAAGATAAAAAATAATGGCAGTATCAGACAACTGTTGTCCGGCGTGTTAAGCAGAAGAAAAGCCGGATCCCTAATCACAATTTTTATTGTACTCGTCTTTATACTGGCTACGTCATTACAGGCGCATCTTGTCAGCGTTGTCGTTGAATCGGTCCGAAAGGATTCTCTGACTCTAATTTCCGATATCCCCCCCACACAAAATGAATACACCGTCTATCGAAACGGTAAGGATTCTTTTCAAATACAGATACTTTCCGTGCAAAAGGTCAGCAGAACCGGTAAAACAATGTATCGTCTTGAAGCCCGGCTTGATAGTGAGATACGGCTTCGCAGTGGAGAGACTCTTTCATTGCGTACAGCGTCGAAAAGTCTTGCTCCCGCATATCGCGATGCTTTTGGAAAGGATAAAGAATATTTTCTTCCTGTAATAATGGGAAAAGATAATCGGGAGATGGTTCTGGTTCCCAAAGGTACAGCGCTTATCGGAATAAAGCGTCGTGGTTCGGATGCCTATCCGGAACATTCTGTCGAACTTGATACGTTTTACATCGATAAATACGAGGTGTCAAACAGGGACTTTTTGGTATACGTCAAAGAAGCAAATGAGAGGCCGCCATTAAGCTGGGAAGACGGCGCGTTTCCGCAAAAGCTTGCCGATTGCCCGGTAATTGTGACCTATACTGAAGCTGAGGGCTATGCCCGCTGGGCTGAGAAGCGTTTGCCAACCGAATTCGAATGGGAGAAAGCCGCTAACGGCCTTGTAACGCCAATTCGTGTTATCACAGAGATGGGTATAGAATATCAACCCGTAAAGACATTTTATCCGTGGGGAGATGACAGCAACTTCTCGGGTACAAACTCTCTCGAATTCTGGAAGGGGCAAAGCGTTTACGGGAAATACAATCGTGGAGTTCTTCCGGTTACCGAGTTCTCGGAAATGAATAAATCCGCTTACGGAGCGGTGAACATGAGCGGCAATGCCGCAGAATGGACATCCAGCTGGTATGAGGCATATGAGGGAAATCGCAGTCCTAACAAACGTTTCGGACGACAGGTAAAATGCATCCGGGGCGGCAGTTTTGCTCAAGGACGGGGTTCGCAGACGACGTTTTACCGTTCTTTTGGCGGATTGCCTTCCCTGTCAACCGACAGTGCGGCTGGATTCCGATGCGTTAAAGTTCCGGATAAAGCAGATATGAATCCCTCTGTACGCGAAGCGCTCCCTTGATTTTCTGTCCTGCTGTTGCTATATTACATGCATGGTGTAGGCCGTGTCTTATGTTCGCCTGACGGCAAAGGAGGGTCTTATGATTGAGAAAAAAAAGAATTATCTCAATATCCTTCGTCTCGAGCTTGAAGATTTGCATGAGGATATAGACAATCTGATGAAAGCCTGTGAGGAACAGAAAGACGATTGCGCGATTACCAATTATGTCTTTATGGAAAATCTCGCCAATCTGAAGAATGAACTGCTGGGTCTTGACGTATTTTCAAAAATTATCGATGAAACCGATCCGGCTGCGTTTGAAAGCCTTGACGATATGATCATTTATCTTAAAAATCTGTTTTCCGACGAGATGAATGAATTCGGTATCATCAATGCGGTTCGGCTTCTCATTGACAGAAAGATGGAAAAAGTCAAAAAATACGTATTGCAATAGTATAAATCTGAATCAGAATTCCGGATACAGAAAACCAGGAATTCGCGTTCTCCGCTTTTTTTACTTCGTAATTGACAATTAAAGCGATGCCTGTACACTCGCGTCAATCCGGTTGCTCTTCTGTGAATATTTATATGTTTCATCTGAAGTGCCGGTGAGCGCAGCATCTGCGGCGTAGCTTACACATGGGAAACTCTAAAAATTAATCTTCGCAACTCGAACCTCGAATATTTTCAATGAAAAACGAGGTCTTATCATTGCGATTGGTAATTATTCGAGGTTCCCTCATAATAATATTGCGGAGCTCTTTGATGAAACACTATCTTGAATTTCCCACCTGGATCCGGCCTCAGATTGTGTCAGGATTGCCTTTTCAGTGGTATGGTCTTTTTTACGTTGTTGTTATCGTCGTAATCTATTTTTTGTTCATGTATCAGCTGAAACGTCGAACAAAAGAAAACTTCACATTGATGAAAGATACCAGTGAAGAGATGTTTGTCTGGCTTATACTTGCGGGACTTATTGGTTCTCGTGTTTTCTACGCTCTTTTTGATGCCACGACAGGCGAGTTTTTCACGCGCCCGTGGCGTATACTCTGGCCTTTCGAGGGTAAGCGGTTCATCGGTTTTCAGGGGATGAATTTTTTCGGCGGCGCCTTCGGGGTGATGCTGGCTTTCGCAATTTTCTCAAAAATCAAAAAAATGAATCTTTTGTTTATGATGGACATGATTCTTGCCGTTTTTCCTCTCGGTTTTGCAATTGAACGTCTTGGTGCATTTATCAACGGTGAACTTTACGGGCGTGTCTGTTCCCTGCCCTGGGGAGTGGTCTTTCCCGATGCACAGAAGTTTCCCGCGAGCGAGAAATGGGTAAAGGAAATCGTTCAAAAAATCGGGATGAGTTCCGCCGATTCACTGATCAATCTGCCCCGGCATCCAACACAGTTTTACGAGTTACTGTTCGGTGGACTTTTGTTATGGGTTCTTTTCTGGTTCGTCGTTCGCAAGATGAAACGGTTTGATGGTTTTCTTTCGGCCAGCTATCTCATCGCTTTTGGTGTTGTTCGGTTTTTTGTCGATTATTTCAGACTGCCGGGCAATTCGACTTTTGCGATTCGACTTTCGAATGTGTATAATCCGCCTTATCTTTTCAAGACACCGCTGAACCTTACGCTCAGTCAGATTTTTTCTATTGTGATGGTGACGGGCGGTGTTATCATGCTGATTTGTCTGTCAAAAAAGAGTGCTGATAATGAAACGCTTCATCGATAATCAAGATAGTAAAAAAACGGCGGAATTAAACGATGGGCGAGCAAAACGGTGACAACTTTAACGAAGAAGAACTGCAGGCTCTGAAAGCACGTGCCTTTACGGCTGAGTTGAAGGGACTTATCGAGAAAGTTGTGGTTTCACGCGGGAGCAGCGATGACGATGCAAGTGCGCTTGTGCGTGAATACCACGCTCTTTTTTACCGTATTGTGAATGATCTTCAGGGGCAGGGCAGCCTGCGGGGTACCGAAGATGCGAAAAAAACGGGAATGGGAGCGATAATTACGCTTTTATCCGGCCTTGGGGTCAGCAATTTCGCCCTGTATAATTATGAACTTGCAAGAAAATCCTATGCTGTCATTACAAAGTCGGATGATGCCGCTTTTCCCCCGTTGATTGCCGCTCCGTTTTTTTCTGATAAAGGTGTAGACCCTTTTCATGAATATTTTTATGACGGGGCGGTATATCTGACCGGCAATGTCGCCTTGTTCAGAATGACGAAGAACTCACTCGATTCATTTCCCCCCTTGCCGTTGATTGCCTTTACAACAGAACTCTCCGGTAGAGAGAGAGAATTGCTTGTGGATGCAATCTGCTTTTCGCGGGAGTTTATTCTTTTTGTTTTATCCTCTTCAATTCGTGCTCAGATAGTGCCGGGTGCTGAGGGAATTATGGCTTCGATGCATATCTCCGCACTCTATCACTCTTCTAAAAGTTCGGCATGGTTTTTCCTTAAGGGAAACGGCGTTACATATGAACAGCTTGTGGCGGTGAAAGAGGAACTTTCAAAAACACTCTCGAACCTTTCTCATCTTTATCTGTTTTCTTCAAGGGGAATCGTAATTTTCGCTTCTCAGGCCGATATTCAGTCTTTGCAGTCATTTTATCTTGATTTGCGTGTAAAAAGCGAACGAAAGTATGTTCTCTCCGAACTTCCGATCAGAAGCGAACAGCAATTGCTGAATTTCATCGTTTCCACCCCGACGGGATAAGCCCGGTTTGCGCCCCGTATATGAATAAGATTTTCTCGATCATTAGTCTGATCCTTCTTTTAGTTGGCGTATTTTATTATCCTTTGTACGCTGAGGGGACGAGGGGGATATCGGGTGCTGATTTTCTGGAGCTCAGTACTTCGGTTCGTGCGATGGGAATGGGTGAAACAGGTTGTGCCGTATTGGGCGATTTGAACAATGCCTATTATAATCCCGCCCTTGCCTCCGGTCTGAACGTGCAGGAGGCTTCCTTTTCGCATCACGAGTTGATCTCCGATTCGCGTTTCGAGACGGTGATGATCGGTTGGCCGCTTTCCTACGGCACTGTATATTCTGACAGCGCCATGTTCTGGGTACCTCCTTTTGATAAAATTGATGTGAACGGCGAGAAAACCGGTTCAGTAAATTTTATGAATTCGGTTATAGGGGTGGGATATGCGATGTCCTTCTCAACTTTTTCGGTTGGTGTGAAGACAAAATACATCTATCAGAGAATCGATACATTGACTACACATTCGGCGGCGGTTGATATCGGTGTGTTACAGCGTTTCAGTGTTTACAGCCCTCTCGCCGCCCCTCCGGAGAATCTGACAATAGGTGTCTCATTTCAGAATTTCGGGACCAGGGTTGAGAATGATCCATTGCCGAGAAAGTTCAGAAGCGGTGTATCTTATCAACCAAGCGACTGGGCCCGGCTTGCGATTGATTTGAATGAAAACCTGATTGATTTTTCCGATTCTTACGATTTTACCTACGGATTCAACGAAAGCTTTGAGATGAACTGCGGAGCCGAGTTCGATTACATGGATCTAATCTTTTTCAGAGCGGGATACCGACTTAATGATGGCGGAACCTATACCTTCGGTAGCGGATTCTATTACGCGATACAGAAAATTGCCTTTAAGATGGACATAGCGATTGCCAACACCCGAGAATTCGGTCCCGTGTACGCGGTCGGTTTTTCCATACAACTTGCTCCAAAGGTCAGCTTTTCGGATATGCGAGAGAGTGACCGGCTTTATCGTGAGGGCATTGAAGCTTTTGTCCGGGATGATTATGAGAGTTCGCTGCAGTCATTTAAAAAGGCTAAAAGCCTTAATCCCTATAACAAATCAATTGATCGTAAAATTGATGATATACAGAAATTAAAGAAATTACAGATCGAAAACAGTGAAGAAGAATCCGCTTCTTCACCGGAAGTACCGGCTACACCTGATAGCCCAATTCAACCGGAACAATAAAGCTGCCGACAATAAGAGGGGCGCTCAGGTCTATTCTTTTTACAGACGCGCCACGGGTTTGCACGCTCTTGGCAAACTGTTATTAAATTACAGCATATGGTAGAGTTATGGAAAACAAACGGAAAAAATGTATCGCAGTCTGCAGAAACTACCTGTTTATACTCTGTGTGTGTATTATGACGACTTTTCAGCTGACAGCGCAGCAGTTTTCGAGATACACAGCGGAAATTAATACGCCAACCGCCTATACCATCGGGCATGGAACCTATCAGTTCGGACTTTTCGCCTATGACGGTGGCGGTCTTGATTTCAGAACCTTTGTAGGATTAACCGATCAGTTTTATCTAGGAGTCTCATTCGATGTTGAAAATGCGATCGGAAGAGAGAAGATTCGGCCGAATGTTCCCGGTGTTATCGCAAAGTTCAAACTGACTGATGGTGTGGAAAGTTTTCCGATATCGGTCTCCTTTGGTTTCGATGCCTTTTATATGGGTTCAACGCATAGTGTTGTTAAGACCGACGATGACGGCGATGAGTATCGTACCCGTGAACCCTATAATCGTATGATTTACGGGCCATATTTTGTCGTAACAAAACCGATATATCTTTTTGATGATGAACAGCATTTCAGTTTCGGTTTTCGAGTACCGGTGCAGCCGGATTATCAGCCGAAAGATTCTTCGTACTTTGTGTCACTTGATATTCCGCTAGGTCAGTATTTCGTAATAAAAGGTGAGACAGAACGGATTTATTATGATCTATCCAGAAGTCAGGACTGGTTATACAATGCCGGTTTTCGTTATAATATTTTTACCAAGGTCGGTCTTGAACTCGATGTTCTCATGCAACGGGGAAAGACTCCCAACCGTATCATAAAAGTGGAATACACCGATGCGTTTTAAACTGCGTTTATTGGTTCTGGTCTGCGGCATTTTTTTATCTGTGTTGCTTATTGCGCAATCATCCCTGGCGAAGTGCTCTTTGCTTGTATACAACAGCAAGGGGGATGGGGTTGCGCTGTCTGTTGAAATTGCCGCGACCAGACAGTCCAGAGCCAAGGGCCTGATGCACAGAAAGGAGTTGCCGGAGCATAGCGGTATGCTCTTCGTTTTTGAAGATGATCAGCTCTTGACCTTCTGGATGAAAAATGTCACCATACCTCTTGCCATCGCCTATATAGACCGGGATTTCATTATTCAGGATATCATCAAAATGGCGCCCGTTGATGACAGTATTTTGTATCCCTCATCAAAGAAAGTACGTTACGCTCTTGAAGTGAATCAGAATTTTTTTGACAGGCATGGTATTTCAAAAGGAAACCGTGTCGATATCTCGGCTTGTATCAAACAGGGCAGCTCGAAACAATAACGAAGGATATTCACTTGCGGCTGCTTGCAAACAGCCGCTTGCCCGGTCGTTTACTGCGTCAGATTCACGCCTATCCCATCAGTGTTGCAAAAAAAACTATAAAACACTACACTCATTTACTACGTAATTATTTATCCCGGGTATTGTGTCGTTCATAAATAACAATGAAGACGAGATAATGAAGATAATCGTGATGTAATAGATCATGTTGTAATCAGAATTATGTATTAATAATCAAAAAAGTAATTTCACAAGTTCCTTTATATAACAACCGGTGAAAATAGCCGATAATTGTAATAAGAGTCATAATAATGGCGGGAACGGATTATGCGGGACAGATTGCTCATATTATACGGTTTTCTCATTGTAACCATCATTACGGGGGTTACCCTTTTCGCTGCTACCGGTTCGGTATATCTTCTGAAAGGAACCGCTTCCGGTGAAGAGTTCGTTGAAGTCGCGGATTTATATATATTAAACAGTCTTGCCGAAGACACTTTGTCAGATACTGTTAGCGACCCGCTTAAGGATGAAATCACGGGTGAAACAGGAAAAATATATTATGATGACAGTTTTTTGGATGAGAGTGAAGAAGTAAAAACACTCAAGGTAAAACCCTCGAACGATTCCCTGTTGGAACAGTTAAGGAAAAAAGATAAAAAATGGCATGTAAGACGTCACGAAATACAAAAGGGTGATTCAATTTGGAAACTGGCAAAAAAATACGAGACCGATTACACTCTGATAATAGCCAGTAATTCGCTTACAAATCCCGATCAGATTCGGCCGGGGAAAAATCTTGATATTCTGACCAAACAGGGATTCAGTTACAGGGTGAAAGACGGGGATACGCTCTCGGAGTTGGCTCTGAAGTATAAAATATCGCAAAAGAGCATCCATGAAACCAACGCTATAGGAAAGCATCTTTTGGCTGGATCCACCATTTTTCTGCCCGATGCCACAGAGATTGAAGAAGTAAGCCCGGCACCTAAAGAAGTTGTTTCCGCTATGGTTGCTGTGAGCACTGATGAAAAGTCATCTCAATCTGAGGGTAGTTCACTTGCATCCGAAGCGAAAGAAAGTAAATTCGAAAAAGAGCAAGAGACTTTAGCGGCGTTAACGGAAAAAGAAGACAGTTCATTGAAAGCTGTCGTAAAGAACAAACAGTTCGTCTGGCCGGCTCACGGAGAAATCAGTTCCGGTTTCGGAAAACGCGTCAGTCCGATATACGGTGAAGAAATGTTTCACAACGGTATTGACATCTGTGTAATTGAAGGGACTTCGGTGAAAGCTGCCGCAGCAGGAAAAGTCATTTTTTCCGGCTGGAAAGAAGGTTACGGGAACATGGTTGTTATCAGACATGAGAACAATTACCTGACCGTGTATGCGCATCTTGCGGAATCAAAGGTAGCCGAACACCAGCAGGTAAAGCAGAATCAGGAAATTGCGCTTTCTGGCAATACAGGACTGACAACCGGTGCTCATCTGCATTTTGAAATAAGAAAATATGATACTCCACTGAACCCTGTTCGAATGTTGTAGCTTGAACGGGAAGGATATTGACCGATGTTAGTAAGAATCAAAAAGATTGATTCAATAAATGTGACAAAGAGGGGGATTATGATCCCCCTTATGGTATGTTTGATTTGTTTGCTGCTGCCGAATTTTTTATCGGCCGGTTTTGTTTCCCAAAAAAACAATTCGACAAAAATATTTTATTCTGAAACTGATGTGACCGGATGGGATGCCGTTATGCGCGGTCGGGTCGATTCTCTCGGGGTTCGGGAGATCGGTGCGAGCGAACTTCATCAGAGTTCAGAAGGACGCAGCAAAATAACGATGATTCTAGACAACAGTGACGGTCTGCTTGCCGGCGATGAATTATACGTTATTAATGATAACCATCTCATTGTGGCAAAAGTGACGCTTGTATCGATTCTTCCGAGTGTATCGTTCGGTCATATCGGTGTCGGCTACGGTAATTTCAAGCTGGTAAAGAAAAATTTTCTGGTTGTACAAAGGGTGACTGAAAGTAATTCCCGTTACGCTTACATTTACAAAACACGAGGTGACTATTTTCGTAACAGCGGAGATACTGCTCAGGCGATTATCCACTATGAAAAAGCGCTTGCCATCAATAAGAATCATCCGGAAAGTCACCTGGCACTTGGTCAAATATACTACTATAAAAACATGGTTGATTATGCAGAAAAGGAGTTCAGGCTGTCCTATGCGGCAAGAGGATATCTTTACGATAATGAGGATCGTTTTCAACTATATAAAAGTCTGCTTGAAATATGTTCTTACAAGGGATTTGAAGATGATAGACTTTCTGCGCAGAATAGAAAGAAATATATTGATGAAGGGCTGCTGTTTTCGCGAGAGGCTGCAGCCTTGTTTAAGTCAAACCCGGTCGTTCTGTACCATCTTGGACTATTTGCGTTCCACAGCGGAGAGGATGTCGAGTCGAAGCGGGCTCTCGTTTTATTGATTGAAACCGATCCGGATAATGTTGATGCACTTTTATTGCTTGCACAACTCTATGAACGGCATAATAATAAGGCGAAGGCTCTTGAATTTGTGGAAACGGCCTTGAGAATTGAGCCGGACAAACCCCTGGCTAAAGATTTGTACGAGAAACTGAAACGCTAGGACACCATCGTCTGATGAATGATCATTTTATGCCATTTGAGATTTCTCTTCCTGTACAATATAGCGATGCTGATCTCAATGCAGCTGTTGTCTCCCGTATAGGAAAAAGTCCCTTCGCGATTCTCGTGAAAAGTCTGGATGCGAGAAATCATCGCAATATTGTATGGCGACTTTCAATTGGTCCGAATCGAGGGGAAATTCTCTCGGTTACACCGTGTGTCAAAGGGAAAAAAGTAATCGTCGTCGGTTACGGCCCGGCCGGATATTTCTGTTCACTTGTACTGGCCATGGCGGGTTTTGACGTTACGGTTCTGGAGCAGGGCCTTGACGTTGCCCAACGAGAAATTCATATTCGTAATTTCGAAGAAAACAGAATTTTTAGCCCGCAAGGAACCTATGTTTACGGTGAGGGTGGGGCGGGTAC
>JAEWVL010000304.1 GCA_023396665.1 Spirochaetota bacterium | reverse complement strand
GAGAAAGGCGGCGATGATGTCTACCTTTGTCTGATAAACGAGAAATATGAGCGCTTTTCTTGTAATATCGAGCAGCAGGCGGTCGAGAACGTAGGCGCCGAGTACTGCGCCGAGAATGCCGATTACCGTTCCACCGATGAAACCGCCGAACAGATCGCGCTTTTTAATGTAAAAGAAGATGGCTGATACGATGCCACCCGTAAGCAGAATCACGGCAAAGGGCAGCAGGTTAAAGGCGAGTTCGATCATTTTTTCTTTCATGTACTCCTCCAGAAGTGGGGACATCTTTTGAGAATCCCTTTTCTCATTATCGGCAGCCTTTGTCCATCGAAAAAGCGATTGAAAGGGCCGACGCTATGGTCCTGCTATATGATGGGGGGGAAGGCCCCTTTCCCCTGCCGTACAAGCACCGCAGTGCCTCCCGAAAAATCGATAACGGTCGAAAGATCGGACTGCTTCGGACCCGCATCGAGAACGAGGTCGACACAGTTGGATATCGCCTTGTCGATTTGAGCCGGTTCAACGATATATTCCCCTTCGGGGGTGTCAACAGTTGTTGAGATTATGGGGTTGCCCAGTTCCCGGGTTATTTCGAGAGGTATGTTGTTGTCGGGGATGCGAACTCCCACGCATTTCTGGCGGGTGAGCAGCATCGAGGGAATGGTTTTCGCTCCGGCGAAAATAAAGGTGTAGGGCCCGGGGGTCAGGCGTTTAAGGCTCTTGAAGGCCTCGTCGGACATGTGCCGGACGTAATCGGACAGTCCGCTGAGGCTGTGCCATACGATGGTGAGCGGTTTGCTGTGGCTGCGCTGCTTCAGCTGCAGTATGCGTTCGATCGCAGCCTTGTTATTGATATCGCAGCCGAAAGAGTAGACTGTGTCGGTCGGATAGATGATTATCCCCCCCTTTTTGAGAACAGATACCGCCTGAGAAATTGCCCGCTTTTGCGGGTTCTGTTCGTGCACTTCAACAAACATGGAGGGGCCTCTGGGTTGTTTGGTAAACGGCTGCTACGCGCGTATCGTATTTACCGGTGCAGAATTTCAAGGTTTTTTTTACAAATTTCTTGAGAGAAATCGCTGGTTACGGCGAAAGAGGAACGGGAGAAAGGCCTCTTTCGCCTGGAGGAGATCGCCTTAAAATGCGACGTAGACGCCGATAGAATAGGTCAGGTAGGCGAGAGGTTATTAGCTCGTTTCAGACCATTGCAGCGGTTTTTCTGCGGTCGAATGCCGGCCTTTGCCGCCGGCCTTGGCTTCATAGAGCGCATGATCGCTGTAATTGATAAAGACTTCGGCCATCTGCTGAAAATAACTTTGCGGTATGGGTTTGGGCATAGGGTTCACATCGCTTTGGGGAGCTGTCAGCACTGAAACCCCTATCGAACAGGCGATACGTAAATCCTGACCGTTGGCATGAATGGGGTTTTCGGCGAGACTGTTCCAGAATCTCTGCAGAACAATATCCACCGTTTCGAGGGATGTTTGCGGAAGCAAAACGGCAAACTCGTCACCGCCGTAGCGGCCTACGATATCGGTGTTTCTGGTGGCTTTCAACAGCGAACGCCCGATAAGCGAAAGCGCCTGATCGCCGGCGATATGGCCGTATTCGTCGTTTATATGTTTTAGATCGTCCATGTCGACCATCATCAGTACAAGGGGAAAACTGTTTCTGTAAGCTCTGCGTAAATCGCGCAGCATGCACTGAATAAAAAAGCCTCTGACGAAAACCCCGGTAAGCGGATCGACAGTGGCGATCTGATGCAGCCGTGCGTTGTGAATGGCGACAGCAGCCTGATTCGCGAACACGCCGAGCAACGAGATTTCGTCATCGGCACTTATTTCCCGGTCGACATAAACGACACCGACGTTGTAGTCGGCAACATGCAGGGGTATAACCGTTTTCCCTTCATTGACAAGAATGGTTCCCGCATTGATTGCGCGACCGATAATGTCGTTTTCATTATTTTTCAGAAAATCCTTGATGTGGTGTTTCGGACTGAAGCGTCCGGTTGCCGCCTTGATGATGAGTCCCGCTTCCTCGTCCATCATCGCGATGAAAGAGTTTTCGCTTTGTGTCAGGTTCATCGTGTTGCTGTCGCCGAAGACCGCGAGAAAGGAATTACCAACACCGAGAAGTCCCATGATCTGAATCAGAATGCCGTTGAGCAGTTCATCGAGCGGCTGAATGCGGTGCAGGTCGGGCGTCACGTTAAGAATGTAATTGAGACTTTCGCGGCTTCTGCTGATAAGCTTGATCGTGTGGGCGGCCTTTAAGCCGACATCGACCCAGAGCAGCAGCTTGTCGGGGCCTTCACTCTTGTCAAAGTAGCCCTGAATGTCCAGACGCCGCAGCAGATCGCGCGGGGGATGTTCTGATGCGTATCCTGTTTGCAGAATAACCTGAATGACACTGTTGTTTTTTCGAAGTTCTGTTACGAATTCTTCGCCGGTCATTCCCGGCATGAAATAGTCCAGAAGAATCAGATCAAAGCTCCGCTTTTCAAGTTCCTTCAGCGCTTCGGCGCCTCCCGGGGCCGTCGTCACCGCATGCCCTTCGCGGACGAGCATGAGCCTGGTGGCTTCAAGATATTCGAGGTTGTCGTCGACCAGTAGAATTTCAGCGCCATCGCCGGTGCTTTGTTTGTATTTTCTGGACACCTTAGTTCTCCTGGGTTCTTTTCAGGTATATTTTAAATTCGGTTCCGTTGTTTTCTTCGCTTTCAAGTTCGATTCTTCCGCCGAAATCGCCGTTTACGATATCATGCACGAGTGTCAGCCCAAGGCCCGTTCCCACTCCGAAAGGTTTCGTGGTGAACATCGGATCAAAAATGCGGGTAGTGTTCTGTTTTGATATGCCGCAGCCGTTGTCATTTACACAAAGCAGGATTCCGTCTTTTTCATTGTGCATGGTGATGCCGATTTTTCCGCTGCCGTCTTTCGGGCAGGCCTCGATGGAGTTGTTGACGAGATTGGTGATGATTTGCGCGAGGCGCCCCGGCGCCCCGTTAAGCTCCATATACTCGCTGTTGCTGGTGAAGGTGATGTCGCATTTTTGCTGTTTGAGCGAATGGCCGAGCAGCAATAAGGCCTCTTGCACGACCTTGACCGCATCAAAACTGAATCGCTCCTTGGGGGCGAGGTCGCGTGTCTGGGATTTTATTCCGTGTACAAAGGCGGCGGCTTTTTCTGCGGCTTTTTCCGCGAGTGAAAGCGAGTGCTGCATCTCCTGCGCAATCGCATGGTGATCCTGAATTTCCACCTCGCTGTCGCCGATCGAGGCCTTGTATTCATCGACAAGGCGCTGAAGTTCCGTGACAGAGGCGCGAATCGAAGCGATCGGAGTGTTCATCTCGTGGGCGATGCCGGCGGTCATTCTGCCGAGAGAAGCCAATTTGTCGATAACCAGCATCTTTTCCTGGTTCTCTTTCAGTGAGCGGTAGGCCTCTTCGAGCTGTTCCTGTTTCAATTCAAGGTTTGCCAGAAGTGTCTTCAAC
>JAEWVL010000097.1 GCA_023396665.1 Spirochaetota bacterium | reverse complement strand
GGAACTTCGAATAAGACCCCCCTGGACGCATGGGCGAGCAGCCTGCCAACGGCAGGCGACCAGCCCGCAATGATAAGACCTCTTTTTTCATTGGACTTATTCGAGGTTCGAGTTTCAAAGATCAATTTTTAGAAATTCTTATAATAGCACATATCACCTTTCGACAAAAAGCGAAGCGCAAAGTTGCGATAAAAACTTGACCGCAGTCCGTCAGGGGATTTGCTGACAATGAATGAAACTGAAGGTGGCGAACATGAGTATTGTATCAAGTAAACCGACAATAACGCGCAAAGATCTCGAAGGGGTTCTCGACTGTATGATCAACGACGAATTGATCAGCGGCGGAATGGTTTCTTCCTTTGAAAAGGCCCTCGTTGAACTGAGCGGATCAAAAAATCTGCTGGCAGTACACTCGCCTACCGCCGCTTTTCATCTCGTTTTATGCGCTCTCGAAGCAAGGGGTAAAGAGGTCATTATCCCCTCTTACTCGTCACAGGCGGCATTGAACGCTATTTCACTTTGCGGTGCCGAACCGGTGCTTGTCGATATAGATCAGATGCTCTACCCCGACTGTGAACAGGTACTTAAGGCGATCACCGAGCGGAGCGCCGCGATTGTACTCACGCATACGATCGGCGTTGCGGGCAATTATTCAGCACTTGAAGGCTGTAACATACCCATTATCGAAGACATATCCGCACTGCTCGGAAGCGACAATCTCGATTTGGCCTCGCTGAAAGGCAATTTTCAGATAATCACCTTTACACCGAATGACGTAATTACCACCGGTAACGGTGCCGCAATAATTTCCAGAAATGCACGACATCATTCGTTGATGAACGAACTTCGCTATTCGGCCAGCAAACAGAACTTCGAATATTTCATGACTGATCTGCAGGGAGCCATGGGCCTGTCGCAGATCAGCAGAATGCAGGACTTTGTCGCACGACGCCGCGAGATAGCCAAAATCTACTATGACAGGGCGAGACTTACCCCCCACAAGGTACTGTTTCCCTATAATGATTCGTGCCCCTATCAGCATTTTCCGATCATTTTTGACGCGCCGGCCGACAAGACCACCAGGTTTTTCAAGAAAAACGGCATCGAGCTCTACCAGCCGGTCAGTGTAAGTGCGCACCAGATACTCGAAAAAAAGGGGATGGATTACCCCAATGCGGATCGCATGTCAAAGAAGCTCTTTTCGCTGCCGCTGTATCCGACACTGACGCGAAATGAAGTCGAGAAAATTTCACGCACACTGGCGAAGTTTATCTGATATGTATTACTGTACTGTTGAAAGTGATTTTTCATCGGCACATTATCTGCGCAATTACCGCGGAAAATGCGAGAACATGCACGGCCACAACTACCGGGTTATCACCACTGTTCGGGGGGATAAGCTCGATGATTGCGGCATGCTTATCGATTTTAAAATTCTCAAGGGTTATATCAGGGAAATTACGGATGAGCTCGATCATCGGGTGCTGAACGATCTGGATCCGTTTATCGTTAAAAACCCCAGTGCGGAAAATATCGCCGCACATATTTATCATTCGCTCGGCAGCCGCCTGCACGAAGAAGAACATATACATGTTGATGTTGTGAGCGTCTACGAATCATCGCTTTGTCATTGCAGCTACCGGGAAGACTGAATGCAAGCCGTATAGGGCTCACGCTATCCGCTCGTGAATGCATTCGAGCCTGGCGCGTACTGCCCTAACGGCTTAGTACCGTTGTGAAGGGTCTCTGTCAACGGGAGATCTTGCGTGCCCCCGCACCTTTTCTGGTATCACTTTTTTTTACTGAAGAGCCTGCTTTCCTTTCAAAACCGCCCTTTTTATCGAAACCGCCCTTGCTGTCCAATCGTTCAGAATGTGCACTTTGATTCGTGCGCTTCGGTTTTCGCTCAAATGCGGCCTTCTTTTCGTTTGAGCCCTCACGATTATCACGGCGTTCACCGCGCCATTTTCCCGAATAGGAGCGCCCTCTATCAGCACCTTCTTTCGAGGATGTTTCGTTGTGATGATAACGCTGCTTTTGCATCTCTCGCGGTTCTTCAATAGCCTGCTCTTTCTTGTAATATGAAAGAATATGCTGCAGCTCAAGGGACAGCAGCTTTGAAATCAGTTCTTTTTTTGAAAGCGAAGAGAGCCGCTGTTCGATATCATCAACCCCGGGAATATTCTGAACCTCGTGGGAGAGAATTTTTTCGGTATAGAAGGAAAGATGCTCGCCCATAATATCAGCATAACTGGGCAGAGCTTTCTTCTCGATGGGACAGCTGATTATTTTAGAAAGTCGCGAAATTTTGCCCTGATCGTTTTTCGTAACGATGGAGACACAGGTTCCCTTTCTGCCGGCACGACCGGTTCTGCCGCTTCGGTGTGTATAGGCGGAAATCTCGTCGGGAAGATTGTAATTGATAACGTGGGAAAGACCGTTCATATCGATGCCGCGGGCTGCCACATCGGTTGCGACAAGCAGGTCGATGTTGCGCGAACGGAAACGGTTCATTACCGCATCACGCTGCGACTGTGAAAGATCGCCGTGAAGTGCATCGGCATTGTATCCGTCGCGAACAAGACTTTCCGAAATTTCTGCAGCTTCTTTTTTGGTTCTGCAGAAGATAATGGCGTAGATACCGGGATTGTGATCGACGATGCGTTTTAGCGCACGATAGCGGTCTTTCGGAAATATCAGGTGATACACATGGCTGATATCCGTATTGCCGGTATTCACCGCACCCGAAGAAATCTCAAGAGGATCACGCATATAACCGGCCGCAATACGAGCCACATCGGGGGGCATCGTTGCGGAAAAAAGGAGCGTTCGCCTCTGTGCGGGAACCGCATCGAGTATTGCGGTCAGATCTTCTTTGAAACCCATATTGAGCATCTCATCCGCTTCGTCGAGTACCACGCTTTCTATCTGTGCCAGGTTTACCCTGTTGCGCCGAATGAGATCGAGCAGACGCCCGGGAGTCGCGACGATGACGTGCGCCCCCTCCCGGAGTTCTTTCATCTGCGTGACGATGCTCGCACCGCCGTATGCGGCGCAAATTCTCAGTTTGGGCATATACTTGGAATATTTTTTAAACTCGGCTGCGATCTGAAGGCACAACTCTCTTGTCGGGGAAAGAACGAGCACGCGGGGAATCCAGCTGCTGATGTCGATTCGCGAAAGAAGGGGAAGCCCGAAAGCCGCGGTTTTACCGGTACCGGTTTGAGCGAGAGCGACGATATCAGAATCGCTTTCAAGAACAACCGGAATGACCTTTTCCTGAATCGGAAGGGGCATTACGAAGCCGAGCTCGGTAATCGCCGATACTATTTCAGGCTTGAGACCTGATGATACGAAAGAATTCATGTTTTTTTCTCCAAATACGCACGATTCCGTTTTTATCTGTAATTAAGGGATTTCGGGAAATTGTTACCGATTCTGTAAATGTCCGTGCAAGACAGTACTTCACAGCCGCGGAAAAAACCCGATTAATCCGGTATGTTTTTGCGCTAACAAAAACGTGCATTGTGTCGTGTAACCGTTTTGTGGAGAATCGATGAGGAATGCCCTGAAGAATACTATACCCGCTACAATGATAACAGCCCTATCGGACTACAGCCGCATAAGGTCTTTATTACTGAAATCATACGTTAATATTTTTGCGCACATAAATACGGCGCAATGACGGTGCCGTAGAGCAAACCGCCAATTGTGGTACATTCGCCTCGCAGTGCTGCTGCTGTCAATGCAATTTTATCAGGCTATCGCAAAACAGCTTATACGGATCTCATATCGAAGGTTGTTGAAATGGCGTTACACACCTGAATCACAGGTTCCTTTATGTTTTTTTCTCGACCGCTACTATACGCTGCACACAATTGTGCACAAGAATTTTCCGTTCACAAAGCACTCATTTTCAGGATACGGCAATGAAAAGAATACCGCAATTACTGCTACTGTTGTTTCTCTGCACTTCGCTGGTTGCGGGGGCAGACCAGAAAAAGGGAGGATTTTCCCTTTCCGAGATTTTCCCCTTCTCTTTGTTCACGGGACAGCAGAAACAGGCTGCTATTTCGGTATATGACGCAGAAGTGCCTTTTGATGACTCGATTGATACTTTTCTTCTGCCCAACGGCCTGCGTTGTTATATCGCCACAAACGCGAAACCGGAAAAACGCGCATCGCTTCGTCTGGTCGTAAAAGCCGGAAGCGTTAATGAGGATGATGACCAGTCCGGTATCGCCCACCTTGTTGAACACCTCGCGTTTTGCGGATCGAAACATTTTCAGCAAAACGAGCTTATCGCCAGCCTCGAATCGCTTGGCGTTCAATACGGCCCTGAACTGAACGCTTCAACATCATATGAGACAACGACCTATATTCTCGACATTCCCACTGATGATGAAACAACACTTGCGACCGCTTTTCTGATTCTTGAAGACTGGGCGCATGGTTTGACGCTGGCATCCGAACAGATAGACAGGGAGCGGCAGGTGATCAAGGAAGAGTGGCGCCAGCGCCAAAACGCCCAGACAAGGGTATCTGATAAAACAATAGGCGTCTTGCTTTCGGAAAGCCGATTTGAAAAACGTCAACCTATAGGTGAAATGGAAAAACTCTTTGCCGTAACGCACGATCGGGTGAGGGATTTCTATCGAACATGGTATCGCCCCGACAACATGGCGCTCATCGCGGTGGGCGATTTTGACAAGGCGAAGATCAAAAAGCTGATGATCAAACATTTTTCATTTGCGGCACAAAACAGACCGGTTTCTGAAATTGACACGACGGTGAATGATTTTAAAACAAGCAAGGCCGTGCTTATTTCAGACAACGAGCTTACTCAGACACGTGTGGCAATGTTTCAGCGACTTGCAAACAGAACCATACGGACCGGCAATGACTTTCGCGAGCAGCTGGTCGAGAGCCTTTGTTTCAGCATGATTTCGGAAAGAATGAACGACAAGGCGCAGAGTGCCGACAGCCCCTATATCAGCGCTTCGGCAGGTACTTTTTCTGTAAGCGAATCGACTCGTTTTGCGGTGCATGTGGCGCAGCCCTCTTCGAAAAATACTATCAGCGATACAATCGCCGACCTAGTACAGCTGCGCCGTCAGGCTTCGCAATACGGTTTCAGAGAAAGTGAAGCAGCACGTCAGAAAAAAGAGTACCAGAGCTATTTCGACTCACTCTACGCCGATCGGGAAAACCGTCAACATGAGTCGCTCGTCAATGAACTTCAGGCTCATTATGTTTCGGGTGAAGCCGTGCCGGGATATGAGTGGGAGTATGATTTTTACTGCAAAACTCTGGCCCTCATCTCACTGGAAGAGATAAACGCAGCGGCTGCGCGGCTCTTCAGTGATTCAAAAAGCAAGATTGTCGTCTCGGGAGCGCAGCTGCAGATATCGGAAAAAACAATTCTCGAGAACTATACGCAGGCATACGCAGCCTCCGTTGCGCCCTACGCAGCCAATACTGACGATCGTCCGCTGATCGATAAAGAGCCCGCCGCCGGGTCGATCATTTCTCAGCGCCGGATTGAAGAATCTGATATACTGGTATGGGAGCTGTCAAACGGCGCCAGGGTCATGATCAAAGCGACCGATTTCAAAAACGATGAAATTCTCATGTACGCGTTCAGTGCGGGAGGGACAAGCCTTGTCGATGACAAAGACTTTGTGCCTGCAGCCACGGCGGTACTGATCGCTTCGGAAAGCGGAAGCGGTGCATTCGACAAAACAGCACTGCGACAAAAGCTTGCCGGCAAGAGGATTTCGCTCGACGGCTTTATCGACGGCGAATACGAGGGTTTTGAAGGACGCAGCAGCCCGGGCGACCTTGACACGCTTCTTCGTCTGCAATACCTCGCCTTTTGCGCACCGCGTTTTGACGATGAAGCGTTTTTGCTGGTACAGAAAAAACTGCAGGCGCGCCTGGGAGAGATTGAAAATGATCCCGATTCATTTTATTCTAATAGTATTAGATCTTTTTTAATGAGCAAAAATGTGCGTTCTAATCTGTTTAGTCCATCGACACTTCGTCGCCTTGATTTTTCCCTTTCGCAAAAGATTTACCGTGAGCGATTCGGCAACGCCCGCGATTTCACCTGGGTATTTGTCGGAGCAGTCGATATCCCGAAATTGAAAGAACTGACACAACGTTATATCGCATCCCTGCCCTCTCAACAACAGACGGAAAACTGGCGCGATCTCGGCATACGCCCGCCCGCCGGAAATACTCATGAATTCGTCAAAAAAGGCAAAAACCAGCGCTGCCGGGTTTCAATCTTCAAGATTGATCCGCAGCGGTGGGATAAGGACAGGGAAATGCTCGTGATGGTGGCGGGGTATATTCTTGATTCCCGCCTTGACCGGCGACTGCGAGAATCGATGAACGGCGTGTATTCCGCTTCAGCATCCGCCGCTCTTCGTTCTCACCCTTACGGGAATGCGCTATTGCAAATGCGATTCTCATGCGATCCGCAGCGAGCCGATGAGCTGAGCGCTGCCGCGCTTGAGGAGCTCGGCGCGCTCGCACAAAGTGGTCCCGGCACCGATGAGCTGGCAACACAGCGCGAACAATTCAGACGTCGTAATGAAGTGCAGCGGAAGCAGAATGAATACTGGCTGTATTATATAGTAGATTCCCTGCAAAACAATCTGGAACCGCGACGCCCTTTCGGCCTTGATGATTTCGATAAAGTGATACAAGCACAGGCTCTTCGCGAGATTTTTGCAGTTTTTCAGGGGGCAAAATCCCAGATCAGAGTCGATCTTGTTCCCGAATAAACGCAGCAAAACACTTTTTCACCGGGATTAAGGCTACGTTACGCCTGATCAGCCCCGGTATTTTTGCAGAAAAGCCGCTTCTCCTATTGCTGTTCCGTCTTTATCAACAGCCGCCGATTGGCGGCTTTTTTAGCACTTTCCGATATCGCCTGCGGCAGACCTTTGTTTTTGCGCTTAGCAAAAATGAAAATGCTCAAGTTTGCGGATAACGATGACGAAAAACAGAATAGGAGATATATTGCGATATCATGATTCTACCAAAACGGATAAATCTGCTCTTGCGTGTGATCACTGTCGGCGCATGTATCGTTTTTGCGCTACCGATGCTTGGCGCGAAAAACCAGACGGGTTCAGGAACTACCCGTTACACCGTAAAAAAAGGTGATACGCTTTACTCCATAGCAAGGCGTTATAAGGTCGATGTAGACGATATAATAAAACGAAACAATCTCTCTGCGTCAAAACCGCTCTATGTAGGCAAAACCCTCATAATTGCAAAAGCCGGCACAAAAACCGCAGCCAGCGTGAAACAAAAGGATGGCTCATCCGGAACTTCGACAAAAAGCACACAGTCAAAACAGGTAGTAAATAGAAATCTTCACTTCAGCTGGCCGGTTAAGACCGTCACCAGAGTGGAACGGGACGGTACTGACGGTGTAAACTCGATCGGTATCGTGATTCGAACCGCACCGGGAACAGCGGTTTATTCGGCTGAAGAAGGCACAATCGAAAAAATAGGATACATGCGGGGCTTCGGCAATTATGTGGTGATGCGGCATGAAGAGCGGTATATGACTGTTTACGCGAATCTCGACCGTATCGCGGTAAAAGACGGGCAGAGCGTGAACAAGGGAATGCCCATCGGCCGGATATCCCAGAAAAACAATTCGATTCACTTTCAGATTAATTGTGCGGGAAAAGCGATGGACGCACTCGCGATACTGCCCCCACGGCGCTAGCCCCGGACCGGCGGGAAGTTTCCAGCTTCTCAAAAACCGCAAACAGTCAAAACACCCGCATATTTACGAATTAATCATATTTCGCGCATCGACGCCAGCGCCTGCACCGCCTTGAAAATATTGACGATGTTGTCTGCAAGAAATCTGAAATTGACACGGGCAAAACTGTCGTCTTCGGTGTGATAATTACTGTTGCGATAGGCGCCGGTATCGGTAACCAGTATCGAGCGAAAGCCGTTGCGGTGAAAGGACGCGTGATCGGACTCGTTTATGCCCGCTATCGATGCCGGCGCGACCACTTCGTATATTTTCTTTCTGGCATAGCGGTTATAGACTTTCTTGAAAAGATACGCACTCTGCGAGTTTGAGGGAAGCGCCGCGACGGCAAGATAGTCGGCCTTCTGCGGGTATTTTTTCTGCATCGCCTCGTGGGGAAAACTCTGTGTCAGCAGGGGCGAACCGAAACCAAGCATGTCAAGGCTTATCATGAGGCGGATATTCTCTTTTCGCTTCTTGCAGCCCTTTGCATGAACGAAACTGCCCATCGAGTCGCTATCGAAATAGGGGGGCTCTTCAAGGGTAAAGGCCACAAAACGAACGGTTCGCGCCGAACCGTGGCGGGACAACAGTCGAAAAATTTCTATTAGCGCAGCCACCCCGCTCGCATTGTCATTTGCCCCGGATGAACCCTGAACGCTGTCGTAATGGGCACCGATCAGGATTATTTCGTTTGGATACTTTTCTCCGCGAATCTGCGCGATGACATTGGTGACTTTCTGACCCTCAACTTTATACTGCTCGTAAGTCACATCCGATCCGTTCTGTTTGAAGGCGGCGGCTATGAAAGACGCAGCCCTCGCGAGATTTTCCGCTTTGCCCGGATGACGCTCACCGATGTAGACGGAAAGCGCCCTGACGATCTGACGAGAATTCAGATAGACCGCTTTTCTATGAGGGCTTCCCGTCAGCCTTGCAAATACAGAACGTATCATTGTAACAGATCATCCCCTATATCCTGAGTCTGCGGCTGCTGTGCGCCCATTATCTCGCGCGCCTCTTCGCGCTGACGACCGACAATATTGCTGTCGGGAACGGGATTGGCGATGACACCGCTTACCCTGCCGCAGAACTGGTCATATTCAACGGGCACCGTACCCGGAATGAAATACTCTTCAACGACATCGGCGCAGCCGCTTCCCGGCAACAGTCCGTTTTCGTTCGTGACAAGCGCCATCTCGAGTCCGGCGTAGTGCGGAAACTCGCGAACTGGATAAGCGCGCAGAGCCTGACGCATGTATTTTCCCCATGCGGGGGCGCAGATGACGCCACCGGTTTGTCCCCTGCCGAGGGTCATTCCCATTTTATCGTAACCGACCCAGATACAGGTGGTCAGCTCGGGAGTGAAACCGGTAAACCAGGCATCGCGCCAGTTATTGGTCGTTCCCGTTTTACCCCCCGCAGCCCGGCCGCAGGAAGCGAGCCCGCCGGTTCCGGAACTGATGACTGTTCTGAGCATGCTTATCATCAGCTGAGCCGTCGCCGGTTCGATCACCTGTATCTCTTTCGGAGTCGCTTTGGCGAAGTAATCTTTTCGCTCCTGCTCGCGGTTTTCGATGGTGTTACCATCTCTATCAACAATATAGCGTATCGAGAAGGGTCTGACATCCCTGCCGCCGTTAGCGATGATCGCATAGGCTCGCGCAAGTTCGTATGGCGACATCTCTATCGATCCCAGGGCAATGGAGTAGTTACGGGGGATACGCTTGTTTCCCTCTTCCTGTGAAATACGGAGAAATTTCGAATAATATTTGATGACGTTATCTATACCGATACCTTCGGCGATTCGCACAGAAACGACATTAATCGATTTGGCCAGCGCAACACGCAGGCGCACCTGCCCCATGAAATCATTTTCATAGTTTTCGGGGGTCCAGCTGCCCCCCTCCTGGCTGAAGAACTCGAGCGGTGCATCGAGCACCGCGCTCGCCGGGGTGAACTTGCGCGTCTCAAAGGCAGCGGCATACAGAAGGGGTTTGATCGAACTGCCGGTCTGCCGGTATGATTGCATGACCCGGTTGAGCTGATTTTCCTGGGTAAATTCGCTGCCGCCGACAAGCGTTTCGATATAACCGTTATTATGGTTGATGGAGATGAGCGCACCTTCAACAGTCAGAAGGTTACGGTTGATCTCGATGGTGTCGAGATAGGAGTCGAGTAGTCCGCCAAGGGAGTCGCAGCCGCTGAGCAGGGTGAGTATGTCGTAGCTTTCCATCATGTTCTGCTGAAAATAATCGTTCACCTTCTTGTGCTCGAGCGTGCCCTTTCTTTTTATCTCGCCAAAATCGAACAGATAGGAGAGCAGCGAGACCTGATCGGAGAAATTCTCGGTGAAATAGTCTTCGTTGGTGAAAAGCATCTTTCCCGAAACGGTACTCTGCTTGCGCAGCATCTCGTTCATGACATCCTGGGCGATTCGCTGTTTTTCGAGATCGAAGGTGGTGTACACCTTGAGTCCGCCGCTGTAGACCTTGTCTTCACCGTATTCACGGATAAGCTCGCGGCGGACGTACTCGGTCACCCAGGGAGCGTTGTCGACGCGCAGAGACCAGGTGTTGACCGTAGGCGGAAGATTCTGGATAAAGTCGATGTAGTCGGGCCAGAACTCTGTATATGCCTTCTCGGCCTCGGCGATCGTGATGTAGCCCAGGTCGACCATTCGCGCAAGGGCCATGCGGTGAAGCCGCTGCGAGAGCTGGGGATTGCGTATCGGTGAATACTTGTTCGGCGCCGAAGGAAGCGTTGCGAGCAGGGTGCATTCAGCAAGACCGAGATTTTTCACGTTTTTGTGGAAATAGAGTTTCGATGCCGCCTCGACACCGTAGGCGCCCTGCCCCAGAAATATCTGGTTGAGATACATGCCGAGAATTCGGTCTTTGTCGTAACTATGTTCGATCATCAAAGCTATAAAGGCCTCTTTGACCTTTCTGAAAATGTTACGTTTTCGGCTGGTCAGAAGAATCTTTGACAGCTGCTGGGTGATGGTGCTGCCCCCCTGCCGGACGCGACCGGCCGCCATGTTTATAAAGAAGGCACGCACAATGCCCCTGGGGTTTATGCCCCTGTGATGGTAAAAATCGCTGTCTTCCATGGCGATAAACGCATCTTTGAGCTGCTGCGGCATTTCTTCGAGAGAAACTACCTCGCGTTTTTCGCGAAAGAGCTCGGATATGAGCAGACCGTTTTTGTCGTAAATTTTTGTGACGATCTCGGGTTGAAACTCTGCCAATGCCTTTACCCGTTCAAAATCTTTCACGAGAAAAATGTAAGAACCGATACCGCCGCCGATAAGGATTAGCGCGAATAGCGGCGCAACAATCGCAATTCTTCTGCATATGAAATCGATAATTGTCTGAAAAAACGGCAGTATGTCGGGCAGGTGCCGGGCAGCGCGGCTTATGGCCCGTATATCGATGGCGAGATATTTCTTCTTTAAAACAGGCTTACGGGTAATATCACTTTTCTGCGGAAGCGGCTTTAGCGGCCGTATCTGTATGGGGGCACCGTCGTATTTCTTTCTGAACATAATTACCCGTACATGCCCTAAGGCATTCTCTTGTCTGCGTGTGGCGATTATTACGTCCGAAAAAGCGTTTCTTACGCAAGCCGAACCTTTCGAAGAGTAAAATGAGGCCTTTTTTATGCAAGAATTAAATTTTATGCAATCGCGGCGGCTTTAGCTGGCCGTATCCCCCCGTATAAAACAC